>JAJYOH010000003.1 GCA_021796315.1 Chloroflexota bacterium | reverse complement strand
GTTCCATGACCGTGACGTTTCTGCTGGTGAGCGGATTTACTTTGAGGGCGACGATGCGAAATACCTGTATCTTGTGGCGATGGGAAAAGTGAAATTGGTGCGCAACACCGCAGCGGGGCGCGACGTGTTGCTGGACATTTTGCATGGCGGAGATTACTTCGGCTCTCTCTCGACTTTTGGCGGGCGCGTGCACACAGAAACTGCCATCACCCAAACAGATTGCTGCATCCTAAAAATTTCTGCCGAGGATTTTGAACGCATCCTGTCGGGTTATCCCGATGTAACACGCAAGGTGCTCGAAGCCGTCAGCCAGCGATTGGCGGAATCGCAGGAGATCGTCAAGCAGTTGAGTGCGTATACTGCCGAACAGCGGATCGCCTCCGCGCTGATGAGGTTGGCATCAAAACTGGGTGAAGCACGCGGACAGGGTGTGCTGATCCAGTTGCCGTTTTCCCGTCAGGATTTGGCAGCAATGGCCGGGTCCACGACTGAGACGGTGAGCCGCGTCATGAGTCACTTTGCAGAGGATGGATTGATCAAGTCGGGACGCAAGTGGGTAACCATCACGGATGCGAAACGATTGGAGGAACTGGTGAAAAGGGGTGCCGTTAATTGATCTGCATCATATAAGTTTTTACGAGGGCGGAGTACATTCAGGGTGTAAATATTCAAACTCAAAAAGGAGCTAACCCATGAATACCCTGACCCAACCCCTGCGCGATGAGCACAAAGAATTATTCCCGCACGTGGACCGCATCCGCCAGGTGGCGGAATTGATCGGCGACGCGCCGATTACTGAAATCCGCCGCGGCGTGGATGAAGTGTACGACTTCCTTGCCAACCACCTCAAGCCACATGCAGAAGCCGAGGAAGCGGCACTCTATCCTGTCGTTCAGACCGTGCTCGGCAGTCCCGACGCGACGAAGACAATGAGCCGCGACCACGTGGAAGTCGGTCGCTACATCGAGGAACTCGCCGTGTTGAAAAATGGTTTGACGGACAAGCCGTTGGCGCCAGCGCATGCCACAGCCCTGCGGCGCGTGTTGTTCGGTGTGTACGGACTCGTCAAGGTCCACTTCGCCAAGGAAGAGGAAGTGTACCTGCCTATCCTTGACCAGCGCCTGACGCCCGAGGCCGCACAGGAAATGTTTGAAGCGATGGAAGCTGCGGCGCACGAAGCAAAACACGCCGCGCATGTTTGATGACCAAGAAGGCCTGATTTCATATCAAGTTTTCTTCAATGTCGGAATTGAAACAGATGTCCCGTCAGTTGACAATTGTTCAACCATCTGTCGAAGTTGAGGCAGCATTCGCCGCAGTTCTTCCTTGTGGATGGCGGACAGTTGTTCGAGGATCGCCAGTCCCTTCGGTGAAAGCATTACATAAACCTGCCGACGGTCAGTAAGCGATTGCTCGCGCACAAGGAATCCTTGAATCATTAACCTGTCGGCTAAGCCAACCGCACTTTGATGACGGATCTGCATCTGATTAGCCAATTCTGTAATGGTGATTTTGTCGCGGCCGGGGAAACCCTTGATTGCCAATAGAGCCTGATGTTGCTGGGGTGTCAAACCCACTGATTGAGCAGCTTCCTCGCTGAAGTGCAGGAATTGCCGCAAAGAATAACGGAAAGCGGCCAGAGTTTCATACTCTGACTTTGTGATGCGCGCCATCTATTTCTCCTGATTCCAGTTTCGGTTATTTGAAATAATGATACCATTGAATTATATCGCAATACGATATATAATCCGCCAGTCTTTTATGAGGTGAAAATATGCTCAGAAACAATCTGGATTACAAACACGCATCAAACATCAACCCTTCGGGTAATTTCCGCATCTTGTTGGTTTCGTTGCTGGCGGCGGTAATCGGGCTGCTCGCGGGCTTTGCAGCCTTCGGCCTTTATTCGCTGATTTCCATCATAACAAACCTGGTGTTCTTTCAACGTTTCGGACTCACCCTCCCTAGTCTGAAAAATAATCCGTTGGGGTTATGGATAATCATTGTCCCGGTGATTGGTGGATTGATTGTCGGTGTGATGGCAAAGTACGGATCATCAAAGATCAAGGGGCATGGAATTCCCGAGGCGATGGAAGCTGTGTTGACCAATCGCAGCCGCATTCAACCGCGCGTGGCGATACTTAAACCACTCTCGGCGGCCATTGCAATCGGTACGGGCGGCCCTTTTGGTGCAGAGGGACCGATTATCCAAACCGGAGGCGCGCTGGGCTCGTTGATCGGTCAATTGATCCATACGACGGCATCGGAACGCAAAGTTTTATTGGCCTGTGGTGCAGCGGCTGGCATGGCCGCCACATTCAGCACCCCGATCGCGGCAGTCATTCTTGCTATTGAACTTTTGCTCTTTGAGTTCAAATCACGCTCATTTATTCCACTCGTGATCGCCAGCACATTGGCAACGACCATTCACCTTTGGCTTATGGGACCGGGGCCCATGTTCACTGTAGCTGTTGCGGATTTTGGAATTCCAAACGCGTTGCCTTATTACATCCTGCTGGGACTTTTATGCGGTCTGGCAGCTGTTGGTTTTAGCAATTTGCTTTATTGGGTCGAGGACTTATTCGAACTACTTTCCTTTGGCGCAATATGGTATCCCGCGATTGGCGCCCTTGGATTGGGCATTATTGGCTATTTTTTTCCGCGCGTGATCGGCGTAGGTTATGACACCATATCAGATATATTAAATGCCCGATTAACGTTGACTGTCCTCCTGGCTGTCATGATATTCAAAAGCCTGGCGTTGGTCATCTCGCTCGGGTCCGGGACTTCTGGCGGGTTGCTCGCCCCAATGTTCATGGCCGGGGCGGCTTTGGGCGGAGCATTTGCCATGGTCGTCAACCAAATCATTCCCGGTGCGAATCTATCGCCAGCGGCTTTTGCGCTGGTCGGAATGGCTGCCGTATTCGGATCAGCAGCACGTGCCACATTCACACTCATCATCTTTGCTTTCGAAATTACGCGCGACTACAATGCCATTCTGCCGCTGATGTTGGTCTGTGTTATCGCGGATGGTGTGGCGATCCTATTGATGCGAAATTCGATCATGACTGAGAAATTGGCGCGGCGTGGATTACATATCCACCTTGAATATGAACCGGATGTTTTACAACAAGTACGGGTTGGCGAAGTCATGGATCCAGAACCAGGTGTAATTCCTTCCACGATGAAGGTAAAAGAACTTGTCGACCGTGTCACCTGCGGCGACCCGGCGTTTACCCGCCATCAGGCATTTCCGATTGTCGATAAGCATCGCCTGATCGGGATTATCACTTGGGGTGATATTGTTAAGACACTGGCTGGGGAAAGCGATGAAGAGAAAACTGTGCTTGAAGCCGGTAACGATGAACTGATCGTTACCTACCCGGATGAATTACTCTACGACGCGGTCAGTAAAATGCTGCGTAATGATGTGGGGCGTCTGCCGGTTGTGGATCGTCAGGCCCTACAAAAATTAGTGGGCTATCTGGGCCGTTCGGAAGTAATGGAAGCACGCCTAAATCGTTTGCATGAAGAGCATATTGTTGAACTAGGTTGGTTGAAACAAATAACTCTCCCCAAGCCATCAAAGATCCCAAGCAATGACAAGAGTCCCAGCATCTCCAACAAGCACACTTCCCTGTAAAAGATAAGGATTCATTCTATATGTATTGAACATTTTCATTTGCTTAATACTTCTCTGGATTTGCACAATATTCAAGGATCAGTTAAATGTTTGATGAGTGAATTATGCACTCGGATATTCAAGAACGCGTTCCTCTCCGAAATTGAAGTGTTTGCCTGATTATTACGTCGATGAGACTCGACACTGCGATCCGAATCTTCACCGCTTGTGGATTGCAAAAAAAACGAAAGGTGAGTAAATACTATGACAGAAAAAAACATCCCAGAATTGTGGGAATGGGCTGAGTATTATTGACCGTGGTGTTATATCGCGGCCGTGCGCCTGCACAAGATCATGCCCGAATATGAGGGACGAGTTCGATTGGTGGAACGAGCCTTCCCCCTGGAAGTTTATGGGGGAGGTCCGCCAGATCGAAGAGAACTTGAATTGGAAATATGGTTGGCAGCCTTGCAGGAGCCCGAAGCTGTCTTCAAGCCTTTTAGCAAAGATTGGCCAATGACTACATTGCCGGCTTTTGAAGCTGCCTGGTGCGCTTTCCAGCAAAGCGAGACGATTGGCCGTGAATTTGATCTGCGAATCCGCAGGGACTTCTTCGCAGAAGGCCGTAATATCGGGCAGCAGGAAGTCATGTTGGATCTTGCCCGCGAGGCCAACCTCGACATGGATCATTTCGCCCGATATTTCAATAATGGTGAAGCCCGCGCCGCCGTTCTCGAGGAAGGCCGGCTTGGTAGGGAACTTTATAACGTGCGCGGCACCCCGACGATTATGCTGAATGATGGAACAAAACTCCGCCATCCAATGGCTTACGCAAAGATACACGACGGAAGAATCCTGTCGGTCGGACGACTGCCATGCTGCGGCGAGGGTTGTTACGAATCCACCCGCGAATTGTTTGAAAAGGCATTAAAGCACGAGCCAAAAAAGAACGACCAGGAATAAAGATTCGAGATTGCTTCTGATTCCTGGAAAGATAATTGTCAGAAAGGACAAGGTTTTAAAAATATGGAACACCGCCTTAATTATTCTGAAGTTGCACCAGAGGGGAATGAAATATTGCGTAAATTGGAGAGTTACATCAGGAAAGCCGGTCTTGAACCTGACCTGCTGGAGTTGGTCAGGTTACGGGCATCGCAAATTAACGGTTGCGCCTACTGCATTGACATGCACACTAAGGATGCACGCACTCATGGAGAAAGCGAACAGCGTTTGTATGCAGTGAGCGCTTGGCACGAAGCGCCTTTCTATAGTGAGCGTGAGGGGGCCGCTCTCGCCTGGACCGAAGCTGTAACTCAAATCGATGAAGACCATGTGCCGGACGAGATCTACAATCAGGTCAGAAAACATTTCACAGAAAAAGAACTTGTAGATTTGACGCTGGCAGTCATTGCCATCAATAGCTGGAACAGGTTGGCAATCAGCTTCCGCACGCCGGCAGGTTCCTATCAGCCGGACCATCCAGTCTCAAAAAAGAAATCACTGAAATAAGCGGGACCGGACTGAAAGGAGTGACCATGCTGAAGGTAAAGCGTATTTACGAGGCCGTTGAGAAAAAGGATGGAGTCCGCTTTCTGGTCGAACGGCTGTGGCCGCGCGGGATAAAAAAGGAAGAACTGAAGATAAAGGCTTGGCTGAAAGAGGTCGCGCCCAGCGACAGTCTGCGGCGCTGGTTCGCACACGATCCGATTAAGTGGAAAGAATTCCAAAAGCGGTATCGCGCCGAATTGGAATCCAATCCGAACGCTTGGAAACCCATTTTGGATGCCACCGAACGAGGCAACGTGACCCTGCTGTATAGTGCTCATGATACCGAGCATAACAATGCCATTGTGCTGATGCTATATTTGGAAGCACGCCATTCGCAGCAAAGAGAGCAATGACAATTCCTCATCGCCCTCGCGTGGTCATCATCGGAGCTGGATTTGCGGGACTATGGGCTGCCCGTACCTTGTCCCATTCGCAGACTGATGTTCTTCTTCTGGACCGCAATAATTATCATACTTTTTTCCCGCTGCTCTATCAAGTCGCTGCAGGGGAGCTTGAACCGGAGGATATTGTCTATCCAGTGAGAAGCATTCTGCGCGGGCAGCAAAATATTCGTTTTCTCATGAATGAGGTTACAGGGATAAACCTTGTTGCCAAACAGGTCAAAACCACGGATCACGTTTTCCCTTACGATTTTCTTGTCTTAGCCATCGGTAGCGCCACCCACTTCTTTGGGGTGACAGGTGCAGACGAGTATGCTTTCCAATTGAAGACGCTGGAGCAGGCGATCGCCCTACGCAACCATATCCTGTTTCGTTTTGAACGCGCACTGTGTGAAACCGACCCTGAGCGGCGGCGACGAATGCTGACCTTTGCCATCGTCGGAGGCGGGCCGACTGGAGTGGAATTCGCGGGTGCTCTTGCAGAACTGATTCGTGGTCCGCTGGTAAAGGATTATCCGGCCCTCGACCCCCGAGAGATGCATGTCCTGTTGCTGGAGGCAACTGACCGCCTGCTCGCCTCCTTCCCGGAGCGTCTCGGAATCTATGCCGTAAAACGGCTGCAGAAGATGGGCGTGGAAATACATCTGCAGGCGATGGTCAGTCAAATCACACCTGAGTCTGTGCAATTAAAGGATGGATCAACGATCCCCCTTGAAACTGTGATTTGGACAGCTGGTGTGCGTGGTGAGTCCTTCAATGCTGAACTCCCGACAATGCGGAATGGGCAGGTAAAGGTCCTGCCAACGCTTCAAACCCCTGATCACCCCGAAGTCTATATAATCGGTGACTTGGCCTTCATAGAGAAAGACGGAAAACCACTGCCAATGCTTGGCCCTGTTGCTACTCAACAGGGGGAAGCGGCCGCCCGCAACATAATTCGCCAGGCAAACGGACAAGCGCCTGTGCCTTTTTGCTATCACAACCGGGGTACGATGGTAACTATCGGCCGAAATGCTGCTATAGCATATATACAAGGGCATGCTTTTTCTGGTTTTCCGGCCTGGATTCTATGGCTGAGCATACATCTTTACGGCCTGATCGGATTTCGTAACCGACTGTTCGTATTAATCAATTGGGCCTGGGACTACCTTTTCTATGAGCGTGCCGTGCGCTTGATTGTATCTTTGCCGGCTCCGCGAACGACCCCAAAAATGACAAGAGGAGGCAAAAAACAACAGTGAACCTTCATGATGATCTCGAAAATATCGAATATCTTGAGGCAGGGTTGTTACGAATTTACCCGCGAATTGTTTGAAAAGGCATCGCCAAAACCGTGCCAGGGTAGTAACTACATGCCCGCTGGTAGGTACAGACTAGATGCCCATTTAGAGACGATGTTTGATTTTGATGATATGTTCATAAAGAAAGGAAATTATAATGAAAGTCACAAACTTAATGGAAAACTTGGAATTCGGAAGCAAAGATCCCCATGCTGAACCGCTTCACGCTGACAAACAAGGACGGGCGATCCTTTTCACGCTCAAGTCCGGCCAATCTATTCGTGAACACAATGCACCCAGTTCGCCATTTTTCGTGGTGGTTCTAAAAGGAAAAGGTATCTTTGCTGGCGGCGATGGCGTTGAGTATACTTGCGGGCCGAATACGCTGCTTGTATTTGATGCTGGTGAACAACATGCCATCCGCGCCGTTGAGGAACTGGTCTTCGTAGGCTTTTTGCACGGGGCACCGCTCGCGCAGAAATAACCATTGGTAAATACACAACATTTCCTCCAATACCAATAGATAAGTCGAACGCTTTATAGGCCTTGAAACATGAGTCTTGAACGAGAATTTCCCGGCCCCAATTATGGATATGTTCTTGAGCTTTACGACCGCTATCAGAAAAATCCTGATTCGGTGGATGAAGCCACTCGCAATGTGTTCAGTAAGTGGAAGCCTACCGGCCAGGAATCGAGTATCCAACCGGAAACCAAGCTCAGTAAACTGATTGGCGCGGCTAATCTGGCTCAAGCCATTCGTTCGTATGGATATTTGATTGCCAAGCTTGATCCTTTGAGTAGCCATCCGGCAATAGATCCTATTTTGGAGTTGGAGTCCCATAATTTAAGTCAGGATGACTTGTTCCAACTCTCGTCAGAACTCGCAGACTTGCCAGGCGAACACGTGGCGGAAAACGCTTCAAAAGCAATAGAGATTCTGCGCTCGATCTATTGTGGAACGATTGGATATGATTATGGTCATATCCGAAACCCGGGTGAACGAAACTGGTTGCAACAAGCCGCCGAGACTGGCCGCTTCCGGTTGCCAAAGCAAGCCATTGATAAGAGTAGACTTCTTGATCGTCTCAGCCAGGTGGAAGCCTTCGAGGTTTTCCTCAACCGCATCTATCCGGGAAAGACCCGCTTCTCGGTTGAGGGCCTCGATATGCTCATCCCGATGCTGGATGAAATCATCGGCGAGGCGGCGCGCGCGAACGTCTGTGTTGTTCTGATCGGCATGGCTCATCGTGGCCGATTGAATGTCCTGGCGCATATACTCCAGAAACCGTATGAGCAAATCCTGGCGGAGTTCAAAGATCCGAAGGACCGATCCAGAACCTGGGACGATCTGGGCTGGACCGGCGATGTAAAGTATCACCTGGGAGGCTATAAGGCGCCTGAAGGTGCGGATCACATTGACTTGGTTGTCAATATGCCAGCCAATCCCAGTCACCTCGAGTTAATTGATCCTGTTATTCAAGGCATGTCGCGGGCAGCCAATAGCAAAGTTGATAGCCCTGGGCCGCCGAAGAATTTCGAAAATGCTTCACTCCCGATCCTGATTCACGGAGACGCATCTTTCGTGGGACAAGGGATTGTTGCGGAGACACTCAACTTTTCGCAACTCCCTGCATACTCAACCGGCGGCAGCCTGCACATCATCGCCAATAACCAGTTGGGCTTCACGGCGACGGAAAAAGAATCGCGCAGCAGTCTGTATGCCAGCGATCTCGCTAAAGGATTCGAAATCCCCGTCATCCATGTGACCGCAGACGAACCTGAAGCCTGTGTCGAAGCCGTTCACACGGCTATCGCTTATCGGCAAAAATTTCATAAAGATTTTGTTGTCGACCTGATCGGTTACCGGCGTTATGGTCATAATGAAAGAGACGAACCGCGTTTTACTCAACCGTCAATGTATCGCAAGATCGATGCGCATCCTTCTGTTAGAAAATTGTGGGCATCGAAATTGGAGAAAGACGGAATCATCAAGCAAGATGAAGCCGAGAAATCTCTGCAAAAGTATTTGAACGAATTGCAGGAAATCAATCAAAAGCTGGACGCGGAGCGAGCGTTACAGGAACCTGTTCGCGGAGCTTGCATTGTTTCATTACTTATCCAAACCACCATCGAGGAACCCATGAACTACTTATCGAGGATGCTATATCTTCTTCTGGTCAGCTTTATTTTGACCGCATGTGGATCAGGACAATTATTGGGCGCTCCCCCACCGGTGCCCAGCCCGACCCCCGGCCCCTTTCTGTCTGGCACACCTCTGCCGGGAGACCTGCCTGTTATTTCCGCTGCCAATGTCGGCCAGATGACCCAACTGGCACGTTGGGGCAAGGGGGCGATAAACCAAATTGTCCGAGCGCCTGACGGTAGTTTACTGGCAGTGGCGTCTTCGTTGGGTATCTATCTGTATGACGCTGCCACGCTGGAGGAGATACGTTTCATGGACGCCAATGCCTCCGTTTCCAGCGTAGCCTTCAGCGCCAACGGGAAGACATTAGCCTCAGGGTCGTACGACAATGCAGTGCGATTGTGGCGAGTTTCGGATGGCGCTTTGCTTCGTACTCTGGAGGGACATACGGATAAAGTAATCAGTGTTGTTTTCAGCCCGGATGGTCGAACTCTGGCCTCGACGTCACTAGATCAGACTATACGGCTGTGGCAGGTCTCGGACGGTAAGTTATTGCATACTCTAAAAGGGCTCACGTATGGGGTATTGAGCGCGGCCTTCAGTCCGGACGGTCAGACGCTGGCCTGGGGATCAAGTGATAACACAGTTCGCTTGTGGCGGGTCTCGGACGGAACGCTGTTGCATATCCTGCAAGGGCACAAAGATAAAGTTATTAGCATCTCATTCAGCCTGGATGGGAAGACACTAGCCTCAGGTTCAGATGACGACACTGTACGGCTGTGGCGTGTCTCCGATGGGACATTGTTGCGCACTCTGGAAGGACATGCAGGTCCGGTGTTGAGCGTGACCTTTAGTCCGGACGGGCAAACTCTGGCTTCGGGATCGAATGACAACACGGTTCGCTTGTGGCGCGTCTCCGATGGAGTATTGCTGAATACTTTGGAAGGGCACGCGGGTCCGGTGTTGAGCATCGCTTTCAATCGGGACGGACAGACTCTGACTTCGGGGTCGAAAGACGGCACTGTTCGAATGTGGCGCGTTTTGGATGGAAGCCTGTTGAGCACCCAGGAGGGATTCACCAGTGCGATGAATAGCGTGGCCTTCAGCCCGGACGGACAGATTCTGGCCATGGGGTCGGATGACAACACCGTGCAATTGCGGCGAGCCGTGGATGGAACCCCGTTTCACATTTTGAAGGGGCACGCGGGGCCGGTATTGAGCGTGGCCTTCAGCCCGGATGGGATGATGTTGGCCTCAGGTTCAGGTGATAGCACCATTCGATTGTGGCGAGTGTCAGATGGGATGTTGCTACGTACTTTGGATGGGCACACGGAGCCGGTACTGAGCGTGGCCTTCAGCCCGGACGGACTGACCCTGGCTTCGGGTTCGGCTGATGGGACGGCGCGGTTGTGGCGGGTTTCAGATGGAGCTTTAGTGCAGACTCTAAATGGATACAAATTGACGGGATATAAGTCTTTGGTAAATAGTGTAGCTTTTAGCCCCGATGGTCAGACCTTGGCTACCGGCTTGGGCGATGGAAGCGAGCAACTATGGCGGGCTTCCGACGGCAGGCTGTTGCGCGTCTTGCAAGGGCACTCAAGCTGGGTGGAAAGCGTGGCCTTCAGCCCAGACGGACAGATTCTGGCTTCAGGTTCGGACGATAACACTATATGGTTACGGCACGGCTCGGATGGCAGCCTGTTGCGCACTCTGGAAGGGCACACAAGTTGGGTGCAGAGCGTGGCTTTCAGCCCGGATGGGCAGATTGTGGCTTCGGGTTCGGATGACAATACTATACGGTTGTGGCAGGTCTCAAACGGGATGTCGCTACGTACTTTGGATGGACACACGGAGCCGGTATTGAGCGTGGCCTTCAGCCCCGACGGGCGGACACTGGCTTCAGTGTCGGAGGACGGTACTGTTCGACTCTGGGGTATCTCTCCTTGATTAGTCCCATTGGCTTATCCCTTCAGCTACCAAAATATACTCGAACAACCGGCCTGTTCCCATAGATTGTGCCAGTGACTAAGTTAGTTCTGATTGCGGGGTTACGGATATAAGTTGAGCCAATGGTGCTGGAGGATGATATTCAAGTAAGCTTTGTGGCCTGATGAGATCATACTCTTTTCTCCGGCGATCAAGCGTGACTGCTGGCGGGCAATCTCTCGAAATTAACCACATCTTCCATCGCATGTGTTAGATGATCGTTTGTCTTCAACCATGCGATCGGCAACCCGCGCTGGTGCTTCGGACACAATCTGCCCAGTTCCGCCCCGCCCGCGCGCTTGTTTCCCATCCCAGATCGTGATCAATAACTCAGATTGTTCAAGGATGTATCGGCCCGCGGCCTGGTAGGCTTCCGCTCTTGACGGTCTTGCCTCCATCTCGATGATTTCATTCGCGCGTGCCAGTAGCTTCAAGAATTCCTGCCTCGACCGAGAGACGCACACCATCCACGACCATTACACCCTTGCCTTCCAGGAACTGGAATAACGTAAGCCCCTCTGGATGAACGGGGATTTTTTGTCCAGCCTCCAGACCAACCACGATGATCTTCACTTGCCCGTCGGTAAATAGCGGCTGAGGCTGAGGTCCATCAGGCGAAAAGACAATTTTCTCTAGTGGGTTAGGATAATACTTATAGGCACTGGTTCCCCCAATATCAATGTGCATTTCAAAAAGCGTGCCACAGGAACAATAATCCGCTGAACTATAAAACTATCTGAGTGGATTTATTAGCTAGTTTTTGGTGCAAAACTCAGAAATAATGTTGAATGGCTAGCTTGAATCAGCGTTTTGCACCGAATGATATTTAGAATTTTCGTACCTTAACAAACGAATAGCTCCAATTGTTATGTTCGTCCGAGAACCGCCAGGTTTCCAGCGATCACTCCCCAGCCAACCCAGCATTGGAAGCCTGATTCCCCATGATTTCGGCAGCGACCCAACCCATGAGCCCGTTTCAAGACACTGATGCGACCTTCCACACCAGCATGCCAGTGACGACCTTTCACGAACCAAGCCTTGTGTTCATGCTTTATGCGAGTCTTGGAACGATAGCCCCGTTTCGGAATGACCACATGTCGAACGCCCAGGTCATGGGCAAGCTTTTCATTGGGGTCAGAGGATAGACCACGATCTGCGCTGGCTTGAACAGGAGGATGCTGGAAGGTTTTGATGTGAGCCTTCAAACTTGGCTTCCATTGTTTCTCTTCACTCGGGTTGCCATCCAAAATACGATAGTAACTGATGATGCCACCCTCCACTTCATTGAGCCAGATCTTGTGTCCATATTCCACCGGTTTCGCTTCCTTGCCACGAGCGATGATATCGGTATGCTCTTCGAAGATACTGACGATCTTTTCTTTTGCAGGCAGCTGCTCGCCCTTCAAGATCCGACGGGTGGTTTGTTGGATCACCTGCCGGGCAAGCGGGATGAAATGGTTGATGGTTTTCACCAAGCGCTTGGCACTGCGTTCGGATTGTTTCTGCAATTGCTTTTGGGTCTGAACTGCCCAGTCCATGGTTTGCTCGGTCATCTCCATTAACTTCTCGTATTGTTGCCTGCCTGCTTCTTGGGCTTCCTTTTTCTGGCTGCGCAAGGTTTCGCCGATCTTGCGCGAGAGTCCTTTTGCAGTTTGTGTGAAATCCTCGACCTCATCCAGAACTTTCTTCCCGATGGTCTTCAAGATCGTTTGACCACGAGCCACACTACGTGCGAGCACCCGTACGCTATCGGACAATAGACGTCCATCACGGGGCGGTCGAATGTTACTCTCCACCACCGTCCCGTCGGTCCGCATTTTCCGACCGCGGCTTACCTTGCGCTCAATCGCCAATTGCGTGATCCGTTCATTGCCTGTCCTAGCCGGATAGGCCATGGAATTTCTCCAGCATCTTGGGCTGGATCAGATTGGCCCAACGGATCAGGGTCGTGTCATCGGGGACTGCATTCAGATACACCCGGCAAAACTGTCTCATTCTCAGACTGTCGCTCACTTGCCGTTCCGTCTCTTCATAGCTGTAGCCATACAATCGTTTCACCACCAGCATCCGCAGGATCACATCCACGGGTGTTGAGTTCCTTCCCGTTTGAGTTGTCTTCGGCCTGCGCTGTGACAGATCCTTCTTGATCAGACGATATAACTTCTCGTCTTCCAAATAGTTATCGATCTTCTCCAGTTCAGGAGAAAGGTTTGGAAGGTATCCGAGGATTTCTTCAAAAAGCTTGTCAAGCGGGTAATGTTCACGTAACATTGGAGTGCCTCTGCGGTATGGATTTGGTTTTGTCACCTTCCTTGTACCAAAGAGGCTTTTCGTTTGTCAATTGTTAATGTGCCAAGCTGCTTCTTTTGCACCAGAAACTAGCTAAGGACTGACAGGGACCGATTGAAAAGGGAATTTAGAAAGGGTATACTCACGCGTGACGGGATTATCGGTTTCCTGCTCACCTTGCGGGAATTTGGTATATTATCTGCACGGAGGAACTCACCATGTCTTTTGAACTACTTTTTCTCGTTTCCATCGCGGCCGGTTTCATCGGCGCGATGAGTGGCATGGGCGGCGGGGTCGTTCTGATCCCAGCCCTCACTCTGCTTGGCATGGATATCAAACACGCCATCGCCATCAGCATTGTCTCAGTCATTGCCACCTCGAGTGGGGCCGCCTCGGCGTATGTGCGCGATCGCATCACCAATCTCAAGGTCGGGATGTTCCTCGAGATGTTCACGATTGTGGGCGCCCTGGTCGGCGCGGCGATCACTGTGGTCTCGGCGCAGCGCCCACTCTTTTTTGTGTTTGGACTCGTGTTGCTGGCGTCCTGGGCTACGCTCTTCTTGCAGCGGCATGAGGGCTGGACACCCGTCGCGCATCAAGACGCGTTTTCCAGTTGGCTGCAATTGGAAGGGAGTTATTACGATCAAGCCGCGGGGGAAACCATCCGGTATCGCGGCGTGCGCGCCTACTTTGGGGGACCGCTGATGTTCGGCGCGGGATTGATCGCGGGGTTATTAGGCATCGGGGCGGGCGCGCTCAAGGTGTTGATTCACGATCTGGTGATGGGGCTGCCACCCAAAGTATCCACCACCACCAGTAACCTCATCATCGGTGTCACCGCGCTCGCGGGCACCAGCGTCTACCTCGCGGCAGGACTGATTGATCCCGGACAAGCCGCGCCCGTGATCCTGGGCGTCGTCGTGGGTGCGTTTCTCGGCACGCGCGTGCTTGTTCGGCTCACCAATCAGACGGTGCGCCATTTCTTCCTGGTGGTGTTAGTGATATTGGGCATTGAGATGATTCTGCGCGGGATCGGAGTCATATAATGATAGCACTTGAAGGGACGAGGGCGAAGCATCAACCGGCCGGCGCGAAGACAGCCGGCTTTGACATGGAGGTCCTGGTTGGATATATTTTGCTGGTCGGCGTGCTTCTGAGCATGGCGCTGATTGCCATCGGCGTCGTTTGGCATTGGGTGGCGACCGGTCAACTAGGGCTTGAGTATTCAATCTCAGGTAAGAATTTGTTCAAGTTCGTGCTCGTGGACATCCAGCAGATGTTCTCTGGCGCTTTTCGCCCACGCCTCTTTGTGAACCTGGGAATTGCCGCGCTGATGCTGACGCCGTACGTGCGCGTGCTCGCCTCGCTGCTCTACTTTGCCTTCGTGGAACACAATCGCAAGTACACCGTTTTCACGGGTTTTGTTTTTGCCGTCCTGACCTACAGCCTCTTCCTCCGGTAGACGGCCGGCGCCGGTACAGGATTGTCGCCTGGCAATGCTCTCTCCAAAAACGGAAAGTGCTTGATTATCAGGAGTCGGATCATGAGAGTGGACAGTAGCGTTGAGCCACGCGATATGGGACATATGACATGTTTATTCAAAAACCCTTGGGGCATGAGCAGGTGGAGCCGACGTAACGATATAACCGAGTAAAGAATTGCTTCACATCCGTAGCCTGCCGAACACATACGGGGTCGGAAGGAGGTAGTAGAGGGCTTGACAATCAGCAGGGGCCCGGCCAGCCAGGTAAGAAGTTCGTCTTGTGGTTCGTATATTGATTTCAGGAGGCAAAGATGTCAGAACAGAGTGTCAACGGTGTGTACCATGTTACCTCGGGTAATGTGGCAAACACAGGGTCTGGCATCGCGCTGTGGATAGCGCTGCTGGCGTTGGGAGTCGCGTTATGGCAAATCGTCTGGCGCGCTTAGTCTCGGTCTTGTTCGATAGTTCCGTTTTGTCGCTCCCCATCTTCTTCGCGTTAGGCTGGAGCGGGGCAGGGGCGGCGGGCTTGGGCTGGGCAACCCTGACACTGCTGGTGATGACGGGCATCCCACTGGCGTATTTAGTCATCGGCAAGCGGCAAGGCTGGGTCAGCGATTTCGAAATGAGCCAGCGCGTGGAGCGGCCGCGTTTTATCCTTGTGAGCCTAAGCAGTGACGTGCTGGCGCTGCTTAGGCTCACCATGCTGGGAGCGCCGCACATCTTACGCGTGATGGCATTGACTTACTTATGCCTGGGTGTGACGATGTTCACGATTTCGAATTACTGGAAAATCAGCTTGCACATGGTCGGCGTCAGCGGATTTTCGACCGCGCTCGTTTTCGTTTTTGGTGCGCCCGCGCTGGTCGCCTTTCTCAGTCTGCCGCTGGTCGCCTGGGCACGCTGGACGCTTATTGAAGATAAAGTGAATACAGGAAACAAAAATAATCTTATAGAGATAGTAGCAGTAGAGAGTCCCGAGACTCTTACGCCTGAACAAATCCGGACGATCATATTGGCAGGACCGGGGATGGTGCTACGGAATCATGATTTGCCGCAAAAAATAATAGCTTGGGACATACCAATTTATATGGAGCTATTGTATAACGCGAAAAAAAACTTCAATCCAGGCCAACCCAATTCCGGTCCTTTTCTTGATGCGGTTCCAACTCCATCTTCTTCTCCTACCCCAACGCCTTAATTTTGACTCTCCTCTTCGTAGGCGATATACTCCCTTGCCATGAACAGACACCCAGACACGGATCCAAGACAGCGGGGAAGCGCCATCTCAAGGAGGGATTTCCTTAGGGTGGGCGGTGCATTGGCCGGAGGAGCGTTCTTGGCTGCCTGCGGTGTCACACCCCCTATGCCAGCTCCTACAGAGATGCCTACAGGTACCGCTGTTCCCCTCATCCCTACCCCGACTCCCGAGATCCCTACCGTGACCCCAACAGCCACGGAAGTCCCTGATCCCCTGGCAGGCCCCAAGCCCCCAGGAGAAGGTATAACCCTGGATACCACCAGACACGAATGGATGCGGACCGTCAACGGAGAAGTACAATATTTTTCCCCTGAGATCCAAGACTGGACTGTGCCTCACGTCATTGACGGGACTTATCTTGGAGGTATTCCCCTTGTTAATATAATCGATCTTAAATTCAAGAGCATGCCTATGTATATTGATTTCCAGATAGGAGTGCAGGGGCCATATATTCAGAGTTTAGACAGCTCAGTGATAAACAATGCGCCTTCTTTTCCCAATATTTTTATTGGTGAATTGGCAGAACGGTATTATGGAAAAGATATACGCAAAATTACGGTTGATGAATGGAAAGTGTTCATGTCTGGTATCGAGAAGGGAGATGGGTCGATTGCAATCCCCTTTACTACTCCGGATGGCGTTAACCACATATGGAAATTAGGGACTGACACAGGGTATAAGTTCTACGGGGTTAGATGGGAAGATGCTGATCCCGCGACACACCCAGGATTCTATGAGACTTGGGATGAAATACAGTACAAAAGCTTGACGTATCGATGGAAGGTATCAACGGACACTCAAGGGAATCTAGTAGTTTTAGGAGCTGTTAAAGATCCTGTAGCTCTCAGCAATGTTCAACTTATTGGATGGATTCTTCATCCTATGGAAGCGGTTCTCAAATATGACCAATTACCTGCACAGTTAAAGGGATGGGGTTTTCCGACCTATCCTTCCCCGCTTGTAACGTTTGCCAGCAAGAGCCCTGCACCAGGTGCCCCTCCATGGCTTAAGGTAGTTCAGTCTCCAACTCCCTAACTTTGATACTCTTCCTCGCCTTGTGTTTTTCCCCAATTTCCCTTACGCTAATTTTGAGGCAAACAAAATATGCTTCGTTTCGTAGGCATCTCTCCTCCATTATCCGGCTATTTTCCAAATAGGCGAGTGTGTGGCGGCCCAAAAATTGGACAAAAAACTGCTGACTTATAGAGAATACTCATCTCCGGCAGTACGCGGGAATTGAACTCTCGATTGATCGCACAGCATCTTCGATTGGGGAACGGCACATTACTTGGATTTAGGTAAGACTCAAGTTGGTAGACAAGCCTCACCAATATAATATAACAAACATGTTTCATAATCAAGTGGCAATACTCATCTGGGTGCGATCTAAAGTTTCAGAGGCTTCCCTCAGCACCGCCAGAGATCGCGCTTTTAGAGCACTCTTCTCAGCTTTGCGCATGTTTTCGCGGCTTTTTGATGCTTCATGAGTTCGAACCACACCAAGTCTTTGAGATGTATCGTCAACGATTTGGGATTGAAACGAGTTATCGACAAATGAATCAAGTTCGCGCTCGCACCACATCGCGGAATCCCATGATACGTTTACTGTTGGCAGGCTTGGCGTTTATTATGTTCAACCTATACATTGCGAACCGTCAGCATTTTGCAATTTGCCTAAAAAATCCTGCCAAGCCTTTTTCTAAATTTTGGTTGACCTTACGCCGATTAGCACGCATGCTGGCTCATGCCGTTGAGAATTTATTTGACTTGGCTGATGTCGTTTTTCGTCATACCCATTTTGCACTTTCGTGATCTACTGATATTGCCTACCGTTGGCCTGTCTGTTTATTTCAATACTCATGAACACTTTTATCAGTTTTTTCTTACAATTTCCCGAAATTTGGTTTTTGTGAAGGGTAAGATATTTCCAGACTTTTTCCTCTATTCGGGGAGGAAATATTTAGATGGAAATTTCGAACCGCGTTTCGGAACTCAGGTCATTGGTCCAGGAACATGCGCAAAAGCTTGTCGCATTCTTGTTTTGGATGTTGTTGATTGCAGGTTATCAATGGTATGCCCGAAGCAACCAACTTTCTTCATTTGAAGTTGTCCAAAAACTGCTGAATTTTCTGACCAGCGGCTATTGGGGGCCATTGATCTATATCGCGCTCTATGCTCTTCGCCCCCTGATATTGTTTCCATCCACGATTCTGACCCTGGCCGGCGGTTTCGTCTTTGGGCCCGTCTTCGGCGTGATATACACCGTCATCGCCAGCAACATCTCTTCATCCATCGCGTTCTTCGTTGGACGCTATTTTGGCGAAGGCATGCTCAGAGACGATGGCTCGGACAATCTCATTCAGCGCTATGCGCGCAGGATGCGCGAGAACAGTTTTGAAACTGTGGTGGTCATGCGCTTCATTTTTCTGCCTTATGACGCAGTGAGCTATCTTGCAGGATTTTTACGGATCAAATATTGGCCTTTCATCCTGGCCACCACGCTTGGCTCTATTCCTGGAACAATTGCATTTATCGGCTTTGGCGCGTCCATTGAGCACTTTAATGGATCGATCCCGAAACTAAATCTAGTCACTCTTGGATTTTCAGCGGCGATATTCGTTGTAAGCATCATACTTTCAAGAGTATTCAAAAGACGAGAAGGGATTTCAAAATGACAGGGCACTATTCGACGATTGTGGTCGGCGCCGGCTCGGGCGGTATGACCGTGGCTGTTGGCTTGGCAAATCTGGGAAGAAAGGTGGCTCTTATTGAAGGGAATCGCGTTGGTGGCGACTGCACCAACGTAGGCTGTGTGCCGTCCAAGACACTTATTCATCTGGCGCAAAACTTCAAGCCAGGCTTGAATGCAGATGACGTAGCCAGAGAAGTGACACGCAAGCGTGACGCGTTGCGCGACAAAGAGACAGAAGAAATCAAGCACATGGGCAACTTAACCTTCATTCAAGGGACGGCAAGATTTGCAGGTGCCAGGAGGCTCCATGTCACGAGGGACGGAGCAACCTGTGAGATCAAAGCGGACAATATCGTGATTGCCACAGGCTCGCGGCCGCGCCTCATTGACATCCCTGGCTTGCCGCCAGAGCTTGTGCTTACCAACGAAAGCCTGTTCGACCTGACGAAGGTACCGAAGCATCTGGTCATCGTGGGTGCGGGCGTGATTGCGCTGGAAATGGCCTTCGCTTTTCAAAAGCTTGGTACCTATGTCGCCATGTTCGCGTTAGATACGCGCCCATTGGTGACATCCATTCCTGAAGCTTCAGAAGCAGTTCAAGCGGAACTCGAAGCGCGCAGGATTAGCACTTATTACAATGCGACCGCGAAAAGTTTTGATGCATCCACCCGAATGCTCACCATAGTGCAGGACGAGCAAGAATTCACAATTCACTATGTGGACAAGCTTTTGCTTGCGATTGGCCGAGTGCGCAATATCGACTCGCTCGGACTGGAGCAAGCTGGAGTCAAGACTGATGCGAGGCTTGGGATTCTAGTCAACTCTTATGGGGAGACCAATGTCAAAGGAATCTATGCTATCGGAGATGTCACTCCCACCTCCGCCTTTACGCACTCGGCCAACGCACAGGGGCGGCGCGTGGTCCAGCGCATCGCCTTTCCATTTTTGCCGCTCGCGAAGAAAGAGCCGCTCTTCCCCAATGCCACGTTTAGCGACCCCGAAGTGGCAACAGTCGGCCTGACGCAGCAACAAATTGCAGAACGTTGTCATCCGCAAATGATCAAACGCATCCGCGTTGATTTCAAAACCCACACCGACCGCGGCTACACCGATGACGTTGAAAATGGATTCATCATTGTGAATGCAGTGCGATTGACAGGACAGATTTTGCACGCCACGATTGTTGGCCCGCGCGCCTCGGAAATGATCTCGTTTTTCACCCTGGCGATCAGCCAGAAGATTTCGCTCTACAAGATCTATCGACTGGTGTACCCATACCCGACTTATTCAAGCGGCATTTTGAAGGTCGCCGATTTCTTCATGCGCGATACCCTGCCCAATCTTGGAAAAGAATTGTCAACCTATCTGAAATATCGCTTTGCCAGAGTTAATTAACCATAAGGGCGCAGAATTTCTTACTTTGCATTCCTCGCGGTTTAAAAAACAAGGAGAAAAAGGAAGATGAAACGTATTGTATTTTTGTTCGTGATCGTTGCCACGCTGTTGGCGGCGTGCGCTCCCAGAGCGGCGACAGCTACACAACCCGCTGTGGCAACGAATCAACCTGCGGCCGCTGGCCAACCTGCCGCAACCAGCGCACCGTCTTTTGCGCCAGGTCAGTTCGACTTGAACAACTGGGATAGCGTCCTGGCCGCGGCCAAAGGTCAAAGCGTCAACTGGTACATGTGGGGCGGTTCGGACAGCGTAAACAAGTTCGTGGATGATTTTTACGGCAAGGCCTTGAAGGATCGCTACGGCATCACCCTCAATCGTGTACCTGTGGCGGACACAGTGGATGCGGTCAACCAGGTATTGAGTGAAAAGCAGGCCGGCAAAGATCCAGGCGCGGTGGATTTGATCTGGATCAACGGCGAAAACTTTTACACTTTGAAGCAGGCCAATCTTCTCTATCCGGATTGGGCGCAAAAGCTTCCCAACAGCAAACTGGTCAACTGGGATAACCCCGCCATCAATCTTGATTTTGGCACACCCGTGAATAACCTCGAAAGCCCATGGTCCTTGGCAGAGTTCCAATTCATTTATGACTCGACGCGTATGAATACAGACCAACTGCCGCGTTCGTATGCCGACTTGCTAACCTGGGCATGTGGGCATCCTGGTCGCTTCACCTACATTGCTCCAGGACCAGGAGGTTTCCTCGGCACAAGCTTTGTCAAGGGCGCTTTGTATGAAATTAGTGGCAATGCAAACCAATGGCAGACCTTTAATCAAGCTACCTGGGATAAATGGTCTCCGAAGTTGTGGGATTATCTTAATCAGTTAAAACCCTGCTTGTGGCGCAAAGGCGAAACCTATCCCAAGGATGAATCCGAATTAAAAAGCCTGTTTGCCAACAACGAAGTGGATTTCAGCATGACCAACGATATCACCGGCGCAGGCGCGGGAATTTCTGCCGGCCTGTTGCCCAAGACCGCGCGTGCCTTTGTCTTCAATAACGACATGATTGGCAATTTCAATTATATTGCCATTCCATCCAACGCCCCGCACAAAGCCGCCGCGCTCGTCCTGGCCAACCTCCTGCTTGAACCGGAATTCCAGGCCGCACAGATTCTCCCCGAAAACGGATTCGGTCTTGGGTATGCCATTGACGTAAACCGCGTGACAGACACAGCGGCTCAATCTGCCCTGAAAGAGGCGGCCGCGAAATTGGGCGACTCTACCGCTCCGGCCTCCGATCTCGCCAAGGCCCTCGTCGGTGATTCTGCCGCGGACTATCAGAACCTTGTGGAGCAGGGCTGGCAAACTCACATTTTGCAAGGGAAATAAAAAGAGTCAGGGGTGTCAAGTACCGGGCAGTTCATTTGATTGTCCTGGCACCTGACACCTGGAACATTTCCTTATGCTCCGCAGACTCATTTCTTCTCCCTGGCTTCCCCTCGCCCCGGCTTTGATGGTCGTCCTGATTCTGCTGGGCGCGAGTCTTTTCTATGCTATTACCCAAAGCCTTGGAATCATAGGCATTGTCGGTCAAAACGAAATCAGCCTCAACGCCTACCGAGATACGCTCAGCATCCATTCGGAATTTTTGGTTTCATTAGGATTTTCCCTATGGATCAGTATTACCTCAACACTCCTGGCATCTGTGTTCGCAGTAGTCATCGCAGTCTGGCTTGCCGGGAGTCGCACGGGAGGCGACATGCTCGCACTCAACTGGAATCTGGCTTTCCCTCATTTGGTTTGGGCAACCGCTTTGCTGTTGTTCCTCTCGCAAAGCGGTTTGCTCGCGCGCTGGGCGGCGACTGTCGGCCTCATTCACACCCCGGCAGATTTTCCTGTGCTGGTGCAGGATCGTTTTGGCGTTGGCATCATCCTGGATTACGTCAGCAAAGAAATTCCTTTTCTCGCGCTGATTATCCTGGCAGTCCTGCAATCGCAGCCGGTTGGCTATGAAGTTGTAGCTGAAAACCTGGGCGCCAATCGCTGGCAAAAACTGCGTTACATGACCCTGCCTCAAACTATGCCTGCTCTGCTCGCAGGTGCGTTGCTGGTTTTCGGTTTTGTTTTCAGCAGCTATGAAGTCCCTGCTTTACTGGGGATCAATTACCCGCGAGCTTTACCTGTTCTCGCGCTGCGCTTCTTTCTGGACCCGGACCTGCGTACCCGTTCCGAGGGCATGGTCATCAGCCTTGTGATTACGTTCATTGTTCTGCTGGTGGCCATTGTGAGTTTGAGGCTGGAAAACAAAAAAGAATGAAACGCGTCATTACTTATTCTTTCCGCTTCGCTCTCTATCTCGTGCTGATTGCGCCGCTGCTGCTCTTCATTGTATATTCTTTTTCCGTGCGCTGGTTCTTTCCGCAGCCATTTCCGAGGGAGTGGACCTCTTCGACGTTTGTAAACACGCTCAACGATCCACACATTTTGACCAGCATGGAAAACGGCTTATGGATCGCGCTCCTTGTGAGTCTCCTCTCGCTCATCCTTGCTTTTCCCGCGGCGCGTGTTCTTGGCCTGCGTCAATTTCGAGGTCATCAATTGATTTGGCTTCTGTTTTTCCTCCCGACCATTGTTCCACCGCTTGCAGTTGGAATGGGATTGAACATCTTGTTCCTGCAAATTGGACTGGCGGGTACGATCATCGGTGTGACGTTGGCGCATCTCGTTCCTACTTTGCCTTACACAGTTTTTACTCTATCCAGTTCCTTTGCTCGCTACGACGAGAATTATGAGCATCAGGCATTGGCGCTCGGCGCAAGTCCTGTTCAAATATTCTTCAGAGTCACTTTGCAGATGATGTTTCCAAGTCTAATGGTGGCAACTCTATTTGCTTTTCTGATTTCCTGGAGCCAGTATTTGTTGACCCTCCTTATCGGCAGCGGGCAGATCATTACTTTGCCCATCTTGCTTTTCTCCGCGGCATCCGGCGGCAACCTGGCCGTGATCGCCACGCTCTCGCTGCTCTTCCTTGCGCCGCCTGTGTTGGTCATTGCGGCCATGGCACACGCTCTGAACCGGCACGGACATGAGATTCGAGAACAATATTAACTTGCATGTCATTGCGAGACGCGAAGCGTCGAAGCAATCTCCTGTTGTTTGAGTCAATCCTGTAACTTGGAGATTGTTTCGCTTCGCTCGCAATGACATAAAGGTATTTCAATGACAACCGTAAACATCATTTCCCTCACCAAAACCTACCCCAATCAACCTGCGCCTGTTTTGAAGAATTTTTCTCTATCTGTACATGACGGCGAGATGGTCGCTTTGCTGGGGCCTTCGGGTTCGGGAAAGTCGACTCTGCTGAAGCTCATTGCCGGCATCGAACGACCTGACAGCGGCGATATCCAATTCGATGGTTTATCCATCCTCGACGTTTCACCGAACAAGCGCGGCGCAATCCTGATGTTCCAAAAATCATATCTATTTCCGTTTTTGAACGTGGAAGAGAACATCGGTTTTGGCTTAAAGGTGAAAGGCTTATCCTCACACACGGTCCGCGCTGAAGTGAAGCGAATGTTGGAACTGATCAAATTGCCTGGCATCGAGAAACGTAAGCCGGGTCAACTCTCTGGCGGGGAGGGACAACGCGTGGCGTTGGCGCGCGCTTTGGTCACGAGACCCCAATTGCTCCTGCTCGACGAGCCGCTGAACAGCCTCGATACATCTGTGCGGATTAACCTACAGGAAGCCATCCGGGCCATTCAGTGCGAACTGGGCGTGACCACAATTTTTGTGACACATGATTTGAGCGAGGCCATGGCCGTGTCGGATCGCATGACGTTGTTGTCGAACGGCGAAGCCATTGCAACGGACTCACCGGAGAAATTGTTTCATCATCCACCGAACATATCGGCAGCAAAGTTCATGGGCGTATCCACCTTCTTGAACGGCGATCAGCTTTACCCTGAGCAGGGTCGCAGGGTCAAAGTCCAGAACGAAGCGGGTGGTTTCGTAGGTCGGATTGCCAATCCGACCTACGAAAAAATATTTGCGATTCGTCCTGAACATATCCGCGTGCAAGAGGACAGCTGTGAACAATCCATGCCGGCCGTGGTGAGCGATTGCGTCTTTCGCGGCGAATACGTGGAATATCAGGTGGCGGTCAATGGGACCAGCGTGCGCGCCCGCATGTCCATGCCCGCGCCCATGTTCCCGCATGGCGAACGGGTATACGTGAATTTTCCGAGGGAGTATATATTTGAAATTGAGTCTTGACATTCCAGTTGCTGGAAGGTGTACACTTTAATCCGTACGGCGACTTTCATGTCGCAAGTGTGCAGGAGCCGCGATGAAAATTCAAGAGTTGGCGCAAACAACGGGCGTATCTGCCAGGACGATTCGCTACTACGAGGAAATCGGCTTGCTTCCCCACCCCGCGCGCGGCGAGAACAATTATCGCCGGTACGGCGAGCGGGACGTGGAGCGATTGCGCCTCGTCGCAGGGGCGCGGCGGCTCGA
This sequence comes from Chloroflexota bacterium, assembly GCA_021796315.1. Next base: position 15,096 of record JAJYOH010000003.1, on the reverse strand, counting down.
TCTTTCGCTGGAGGAAATCCGCGAAATCCTTGCGTTGCGCGACCACCGCGAAGCACCCTGCCGCGTTCTGTTGGAACGGCTGGAACACAAGGCGGATGAAATCGCTGAACGCATTCGTGAATTGCAGCGACTGGAACGTGACCTGCGCGCCTTGCATGCCTTGGGACTGACTTTTCCCACCGATGACGTGGACGGTAAAAATTGTGTCTGTCACCTGGTGAGCGAACACGCCAAAGGATAGGAAAATGTGGGTTGTTTTCGCCCTGGGTGCGGCGGCGCTGACTTCTTTCAACCCCATTCTCTACAAGCAAATGTTGAAAGATGCAGACGTGATCGTGGTGGTGTGGGGAGTGACCTGGCTGGCATTGCCGTTATTGGCTCTTTTTACTCTTGCCCTCACACCGCGGTTTCCCCGCCTCGACTGGCTCTTCGCACTGGGTGTGTTCGGATCGGCAGGGTTGAATGCTGTGGCGCACCTGGCCTCGACGCGGGCGTTGAAACTGGCGAACGTTTCGCTGGTCACGCCGTTGTTGATTTTTAGCCCCGTGTTCACCGTGTTGATCTCTGCCGTCTCGTTGGGCGAAATACCCTCTGCGCGGGGTTGGCTCGGCGTGGGGCTGGTCATCTCGGGCGCGTACTGGCTTAATCGCGAACCAGGTGCAGGTTGGTTTGCGCCGTTCAAGTCGCTTGCACTCACGCCCGCCGTCGCGCTCGTCCTGCTGGCAGGCCTGTTGTGGGCGATCACGCCCATCTTCGAGAAGACCGCTATTCTGCATACGAATCCGGAAAGCCCGCAATTGACGGCGCTTGCCGTGGAGACTCTTTTGTTCATCTCGTTAACCCCAGCGGCCGTGGCGCGCGGCAGGGCATCTGTTGGAAAGCTCCTTCTTCATCGCCGCGCATTCTTTCTGGCGGGACTGATCGCAGGCATTGCGCCCGTTTTGGGATACACCGCGTTCAGCCTGGGTTTCGTCGGATACGTGACCACGCTTTTCAAACTCAGCACGCTGATGACCCTGCTGTGGAGTTTTCTGTTTCTCAAAGAGCACGGATTGGCCCAACGATTGCCCGCTTCCGCGCTGATGGTGGCGGGCGCGATCTTGCTTGCATTGTAAACTTTTGAATTTGAAATGGAGGTTCAAATGACGAATCAATTCGACCTTGTGATTTTAGGCTCCGGCTCCACCGCCTTTGCGGCGGCGATCCGCGCCGCAGAACTGGGCAAGACTGCTGCCATGACCGAAATGAGGACTCTCGGCGGGACCTGCGTCAATCGCGGCTGCCTGCCGAGCAAGAATCTCATCGAAGCGGCGCGCATCGTCTGGGAGGCGGCACACCCGCGCTACCCTGGGCTCGAACCCGTCAAAATGGACGTGAACTTCGCTGAACTCATCGCCCAAAAGCAGGAAGTCGTCGAAGTCTATCGCGGCAAGAAATACCAGTCCATCGTGACCGATGACGACAGCATCAAAGTCTTCGAAGGCAAGGCGGAATTGCTGGATGCGCACACTGTCCGCGTGGGAGATGCCTCGTTAAGCGGCGACCAGATTCTCGTCGCGACGGGGACGCGGCCAACCATCCCGACAATTGAAGGCTTGGACGATGTGCCTTATCTCACGTCCGATTTGCTGACGACGGGCGAAGCGATGGAATTGACCGAACTGCCCGAGTCAATGATTATCGTCGGCGCGGGCTACATCGCGCTCGAACTGGGGCAGATGTTCCAGCGCTTCGGGACGAAGGTCACGATTTTGGAGCGCAGTCCCGTTATCCTACCGTGTTATGAACCTGAAGTCTCCGACACGCTGACATTCATCTTGCGCAAGGAAGGTGTAAACATCGCCACCGAAGCGCAGGTGACGCGCGTTTCGCCGAAATCCGAAAACGAAATCGAAGTGACGGCAAACGTGAGCGGCAAGACTCAAACCTTCAGCGCGCAGAAACTGCTCATCGCAACAGGCAGGAAACCGAACACGGACGGCATTGGTCTGGATAAAGTCGGTGTGCAGTTGGATGAACACGGCTACGTGAAAGTGAATGACGAATTGCAAACGAACATCCCGAATATCTGGGCGGCAGGCGACGTGATCGGCAATCAGACGGACAGCCAGCCCGCCACGCCCGTCGGCGCGCACGATGGGGTGATCGCAGCGATGAATGCTTTGTCGAACGCACATCGCAAAGTGGATCACCGCGTTATCCCGCGCGTCATCTTCACCGACCCGCAGGTAGCGGTCGTTGGGCAGACGGATGAAGAAGTTGTCGGCTCCGGCGTGCGCTGTTGGTGCGGGACGATTCCGCTGGAGTATGTTCCCCGTGCAGGTGCGACCCATCAAACGGACGGAATTGCCAAGATCGTGATTGATCGTGACACACAGGAAGTCAAAGGCGTATCGCTGGTGATGCCGAACGCGGGCGAGGTCATTCACGAGGCGGCGATGGGGATGCGCTTCCACGCCAAACTGGAGGATTTCATTGACATGATCCACGTCTATCCCACCATAGCGGAGGCGCTAAAGATCGCGGCGATTTCGTATTTCAAGGATCCTGCCAAGTTGTCTTGTTGTGCAGAATGAGATGCAGTTATCAGCGAGCGGCGGAAATGGGATTTGACCACTGAATACAGACGCAGAGGGCTGTGTTCATGGATTTATCTTTTCCAACACCTTGACCAAGTCGTCCACCGATGGCCTGTCGACGGGGTCGCGGCTGGGATGAACCATTTGCAGTATTCCGTTTTCATCCACGATGAAGTCGCCGCCAAGTTGGGATGTGTCATCGCCGTGCGAGGTGTAGAACTCGCCATGTTGGAACCAGCGTTTGATGTACATCCACACCACGCGTGGATGCCGTGAACGCAGGCGCGAGCGTTCGAGTTGGTAGGCTTTGTAGACAACACGGTCGCGGTCGAGCAGAATGTCGAAGGTGCTACAAACTTCCTTCATCCATTGCTGGACTGCTGGCAAGGTTCCAAAGGAAACGATGAAGACGCGCGTGTTGAGTCTTTTGAATTCTTCCTGGTGGGCGCACAACTGTGCGGCATGTTCGCGGCAGGGTATTCAACCCAGATGACGGAGGAAGACGAGCAAGACATGATTGCCGCTTCTTAGAACTTCATTGAGCGTAACTTGTCTGCCATCGACAGATGCGAGGGTGAAATTGGGGGCGGGTCTGTTTGTTTTAAGTGTCATGTGCAAAGTTTTAAGTGTCAGGTCAAATTGCGTTTTGCCCAAACGAAACGTTGAAGGGTGGTGAGGAAAACCAAAGCGGCAAAGATGGAAAACAGTCAGGTGATGTAAGCGGGACAGAGTAAGAATATCCCGTAAGCCACGAGGGTTTCAAACCCGCCGATGATGCCAGATGGCATGGTGATTGTTGTTTGAGTGCCAGCGCCGTGGGCAGCGCGTTTTTCGAGGATGGTGGAGAGATACATCCACGAGGCGGAGTTGACGTAGAAGGCCGCCAGCAGAAAAGCCAAGGCGAGATAACGCGTCTCGGAGGCCGCGCCCGCTACCAGTCCAATGGGAAGCGAGGCGTAGATAATGAAGTCGGTCAGGATGTCGGCATATCCGCCGAAATCCGATTGCTTGCCATGCAGACGCGCGATCAAGCCATCGAGGCCGTCCAGCACGCGGTTGAGAATCCAGAGTCCGAACGCCAAAGGATATTGTCCTTTGAATGCCGCATAGCTGGCAAGCAATCCAACCACGAGTGCGAACATGGAAATAATCATCGGCGAGATACGGTTCATTGGCTTTGCCAAAGGCATGCCGATTTGATCTTTGAAGCGGCGAAGGGATGTATCAAACATGCGCCCTCATCCTAGCCCTCACCCCCGTCCCCTCTCCCACCGGGAGAGGGGTGAAGGCGATCGCCATGCCAAACGATTTTGCGAATGACGCTTCCAATTCAAGTACGGTTTTGAATAACGGACGGCATCCAATGCTCCCTTGACGCCGAGTTCGAGCAGGGACATGTCGCCGAAGAAATGTTGGCGATACTCGCCGTCGCCCATGAAGCCGTCGCGTTGGTTGAAGAGCGTCAGACGGAATTTATTTTTCGGCAGGTGGTTCTTGCCATCGAGGACCGCTTGAAAAGGTCTGGGCAGCCATCGAAAGGATGCAAACAAAGTGCGGGACTCGGCGACGACGCGATCCACGTCGGCTTCATCATCGGGATTGACCTGCTCGAACAACGCGTCCACCTTTTCTTGAATCTCGAAGAAGCGGCTGAATCCGCCGCCCGCAAGTTTATTATCTTTCAATAGCGCAAGATATTCTTCACGGGTCTTCGATCTCATGCGTGTGATGCTCAACATCAGATATTCGAGATATGCGCCCAACAGCCACTGCACCGAGTACACGCGCCACAGTTTATAGTTCGACCACGACTTGATCGAGTTGGCAGCCAGTCTGTCGTGCATCTTGATGTAATCCAATGTGAGTTTTTCCAACGATTGAAACGCATTCGCAGAATAATCGCCTGATGATTTTGCCTTGAGCAACAAATCAGCGAGCAGCATCGCGGTCATGTGCGTGACGTACAAACCTTTGGAATAAAGCGGATCAATGAATCCCGCCGCGTGACCAAGCAAGGCAAAGCGGTCACCGACAACATGCTGTGATGAGAATTGAAGCCGTTCGGCTCGGACCCAGCTGCGAACGGCTCTGGCGTTCTGGAGCTGTTCCTTCAGCTGTGGAAATTGGTTGATGAATTCGTAGAACTCCTGCTCGGGCGAGAGATCGTTGCGAGCAGGATAAATGCGCGGGTCAATCTGCAAGCCGACGCTGCACAGTGGGTTCGTTGAATCGGGGTGATTATTGAACGGGATGATCCACAACCAGCCGCCCTTGAAGATATGATGAAGCGTTCCCTCCGACCAGCGGAACGGGACATCGAATTCCCTTGCCGACGCGCTGATCTCGTTATAGCAAGGCACATCGATCATGTGGGTAAAGATGGCACGCGTGTGTGTCTGCAATTCATGATGACGCCAGCCAAGCTTGTCAGCGACCAGCGAACGAAAGCCTCCCGCATCTACAAGATATTCTGCGTGATACACGGATCCGTTCCTGGTTGTGATTTTCACGCCATCAGGCTGTATGTTTACATCGCTGACGAACGTGTTTTGCAGGATCGTCGCGCCATAAGAAATGGCAACCGATGTCAGAAAATAGTCCGTGTCCTGGCGATACAGGTGCATCTCGTGACCGTAGGGTTGTTTGGGAATGATGGCTTGCAGACTCCGTTGGATATCTTGTTCCTGTCCCAGCGCGTGGTGAACGAAACCAAAATGCCGCTTCACTCCATGCGAATATCCTGCGTATGGAAAATAATTTTCCGAACTGAAATAGGCCAGCTCGGGCACATCGTAAAATTCCGCCAGTGCGCGCATCATCTCGGAGGTTTCGAGAATCATCGATTCACCAATCGCGAACTTCGGATGCTGCCCGCCTTCGAAAACGATGACCGATAATCCCTGGCGAGCCAGAATGCTCGCCAGGGTTGAACCGCCAATGCCCGAGCCAATGATGGCGACATCGTATTTATGACTTGAAATATCCATGCGACGGTCTCACCTAAAAAGTGATGACTTGGTAGCCCTTGTTCACTCGCGTTCGCAGGCTGGGGTGTTTGTTGTGCTCATCCAACAATGGGATGTTCAACGCTTGCGCTTTTTCGTAGACTCCAAAGGCTTTGGCGCAAAAAGCGCACACACCGCTGACTTTATCTTGCACGGCGCCGTATAAACGGTGGCGCTTGTTCTCTGGATCGGCAAGAGCTACGGCGGATGTGACGCCGGCGCCATCAAAGATGATCTCTACCTCATCTCCGCCGTCCTTGAATTCTTTGGCAACTTCCAACGTGTTGACGACGCGGGCCAGGTCAGAGTGCGAGCCTTCACTTTCGGCAAAAACAACCAGAGCAACCTTGTTCATTTCAACAACCCGTCCATTTTGGCTTTGATAGCCGGCGCGGGAGCGACTCCAACAATCGTGTCCTTCACCAGTCCGTCTTTAATGAAAAGCAAGGTTGGAATTCCCCGCACGCCATATCTCATGGCCCATTCGGGATTTTCATCCGTGTTGACCTTGGCAACGGTTACTCTTCCGTCATATTCTCCAGCAAGTTTTTCCAGCATAGGCGCGATCATCTTGCACGGACCGCACCATGGCGCCCAGAAGTCCACAACCACGGGCGTGGACGATTTCAATACTGCGGCTTCGAATTGAGCATCATTTACATGTAAGGGTGTATTCATTTTGGTTCTCCTTTTTCTTCAACCATAAAGAGGACAACCCGTGCGATTCTCTTACCCGTATTGATCAAAGGATGGCCTGCCCCGTCACGACTGCCCTTTCCTCATATTCAGAATGGCAGAGACGCTGGAAGTCGTGGATACAAGATAGGGCACGAATACAGTCAGGATGATTTTGAGCAAACGGTTGGCATCCACCTGCCCTCTTAAAAGCGCATCGCCGTGATTGATGATGATTAGCACCGCACCCACCACCAGCGCAGTGAGACTGGCGCGTTCGATGACGGGCTTGGTGAAGCACAGTGCAATGAATTCTTTCATCTCGATGTCCTTTTGAAGATCTGCGTTCACTTCGCGGATATGAATGCGTCCCAAATCCTTACGGCAATCTGTGATAAGAATATCGGCCCTACAACTTATCTGCCGCGCTCAGTGGTCTTCTTTCGCATTTATAATCGCCGATACAACAACTCTGACATCGTGAAGGACAGACAAAATGGATGACCTGTTAATCCGCTACAACTATGACACTTTCGCGCCCGAGAAATTCGAGCCGTGGATGAATTTCGAAGCCAGCCCAAAGACAGGCAGTCGCGGGCTTGATTTCCCATTATGGGATTTGGATCGAATGCCCACACGCCTGAGCGACATCTGGTCTCAACACGACTTCACGGTAGAAAACGCCATCCAATACTTCGCTCAAATTCCGAAGCGGCGCAGGGCGGGCGAGCGGCTGGCGCCTTTCCACGTGGAGCGGCTGGATTACCGCAACCAGGAACGCGATCAGTTTTACAAACGCCTGGAACGCAACGGTCCCAAAGCGGTGGAGGAATTTTGCAAAGCCTTCCCTAACGGCTGACGTTCGATCTCAAACTTCCACCTGAATGATGTCGCTTCCAGCAAACAGTGGCGGCACAGCAATTCCCATTTTTGCATATAGCTCGGGCGGGACGCCAATGTCGGCCAGATACAATTCGCCCACGAATGGCTTCGCTTGTGGAGTTAATAATCCTCGTTTGGGCAGAGCCAGCGTCAACGTGGCAGCGGCGCGGATGGCGGGTTCGTGAACCTGACCGCTGGTGAGTTCCAGGCCGGAGGGTGTGTCCAGGGCAAGAATTGGCGTGCCCTGTGCGTTCGCCCAGCGGATCAGATCTGCCGCCGCGGGGCGCAGAGGTCCGCTCAGGCCGTAGCCAATGACCGCGTCGAGGATCAGGCTGGGGGTCGAAGGAAGCGAGGCGGAGTCGACGATGGGAATCTCCATCCGCTTCAGGATATCCAATTGATGGGCAGGGATGCCGTGGAATTCGTCCGCAGGCTTGGTCAAGGCGACGAGGACCTCCGCCCCCCAGTTGTGCAGGCGACGCGCAGCGGTCATCCCGCCCCCGCCGTTGTTTCCGTTTCCGCAGAGGACAGCCACGCTGTAGCCTCTTGCCGCGCCCCCCATCTGACGGCGTGCCAGTTCTGCAAAGGCGCGTCCTGCATTTTCCATCATCTGGATCAATTCGATGTGGAAGTCTTCGATCATGGCGCGATCTACCTCGATCATTTGAGCAACAGTCAGGGACGGGATCATGGGTTTCTCCTCCGAAGGATGGAGTTCGCAGGCCAACTATTACCTGCTGAGTTATAATCCAAATGTGGACAAACGTACCAACGAGGAATGGATTGCCGATCTGCGTGCGGGGGGAGACCGACAGGCGCAGGCGCTGGAAGACCTGCGCGCCATCATCCTGCGCGGCCTGCCCTATGCCATCGCCGGCAGGCTCGATCCCAATAGCCCCGAGTCCGAAGCGTTGACGGAGGAGATCGCCCAGGAGACCCTGATGAACACATTGAAGTACCTGGATACCTTCGAAGGGCGCAGTCAATTCACTACCTGGGCTCACAAGATCGCCGTGCGCGCCGCGTTGACCGAATTGCGTCATCGCCGCTGGAAGGAAGTGCCCCTGCCCGAAATGGAGATGAACGAGGAAGGAAAGGACACTTCATATCGCGAACTGTCAGATAACCAGCCAGACCCCGAAGCGCGGGCGGAACGCGGTGATATGATGGGACGCGTCCAGCGCATTCTCATGGAGGAATTGACAGACAAACAGCGCCAGGCGTTGATGGCAGTGGGTGTGCATGGTTTTCCGCTCGAGGAAGCTGCGCGGCGAATGGGGACGAATCGGAATGCCCTTTACAAGATGATGCACGACGCCCGCCTGCGGCTCAAAAAGCGATTGGAAAAGGAAGGGCTGACGCCGCAGGAGATCCTGTCCGTTTTCGAGCGGGCGGGCAGGTAAGAAATTTAGAGGTGATTTCTATCTACTTGCAGAAGGACTATGCCATGAAATTCAGACAAATCTTCCAACGGCTGCTTGGCTTCGACAAAACGTCGGCTCATCGAACTGGATCGCAGGTGGACAAATCCGAAATGATGACCAAAGTTGCCGCGATGCTTTCCAACACGCAGGAGACGGAACTGACCTGCGACGAAGTCTATGCCCTGCTCGACCAGTTTGTTGAAATGGCAGCGCGCGGAGAGGATGTGTCCCACCTGATGCCGCTGGTAAAACAGCACTTGGACATGTGTCCTGATTGCATGGAGGAATATAAGGTGTTGCAAAGTATCGTAATCCATGCGGCGTAATCTGCTGCGGTTAGAACAGCCGCCGTCCAATTTGACACTGGGCGGCGGCCTTCGTTTTTCTGATTGCTGGAAATGGGTAAGAGAAATCGGCGGGTTTCTATCAGGTGGGTAGAAAACCAATTTCAAAAGGAGACAAAAATGAACATTCTTGGAGCAGTTGTCGCAGGCATCGTCGCAACCATCGTATTTACTATGATCTTGATGATGGCGCCCAAAATGGGAATGCCGAAAATGGACATCGTCAGTTTGCTGGGCAGCATGTTCAGCGCCAAGTCGAATCTCGTGCTGGGCTGGATGATGCACTTGATGATGGGTGTGATCTTCGCCCTGATCTACGCCTTCCTCTGGTCACGCGGAATCGGCGCGGCGACCTGGACGAACGGGCTGGTCTTCGGCGCGGTCCACTGGCTGATTATCGGCGTGGTGATGGCGGTGGTCCCAATGCTGCACGTCGGGATCAAAAGCGGCGCAGTCAAAGCCCCCGGTCTGTGGATGACTGGCAACGGTGGCGGCCTCATGGCCTTCATGGGCGGGCTGGTTGGACATGCGATCTTTGGTGCGTTGGTTGCGCTGATATATGCCGCTTTCTAATTATTCACTCTTCTCCTCCCACAGCATACAGCCTGTCATCAGACAGGCTGTATGCCATCCATCAATTCCTGAAAGGAAATCCTCGTCATGACCGATCCTCGCTTGACCCCTGAAGCGATCACATTATATGGCACAGGCTGGTGCCCAGATTGCAAACGTTCCAAGCAATTCTTCGGTGAACAACGTGTTCCCTATCATTACGTGGATATCGATAATGACCCTGAAGCAATGGCCTTTGTCGAAAAAACCAACAAGGGTAATCGCAGTATTCCAACCATCGTGTTCCCCGATGGTACGGTGTTGGTTGAACCCTCGAACGCGCAATTGGCTGAAAAATTGGAGATGCAGATCAGCGCCCAACGCGTTTTTTATAATGCCATCATTATCAGAACTTGTGAATCGGTTGCGTTGAATGTTTCTGGCCGCTTGCACACGCTGGTGAATGGTTTCCGATGACTCTCCCAGGCGATCATCGCTCAACTTCTGATAATCGACGCGCGGACCTCGATGTGAATATCAATTCGATCGAGAGGGGGGACCAGAGATACGTTTTGGGTATTTGGTAACGACAGCAGGAGCACACGTACAGGCTTTTTGTGGGTCAGAAAACCAGCCGCAGGGGCAGGGATGAACACTATCGGACATGTTTTTTGGTTGCAGTAAGCCGTCAGAAGCCAATTTTGAGAGCTTGTCTCGGTTCCAATAATTGGAACACACTCATATGAGATCAAACGCCAAGCAATAGAAGGGCTGGGACTCCGTTCGCGCGGCCAATCCAGAAAACCCAATTCCTAGCTCTGATTGAACGGCCTCCCCTTTGCCAAGGCGGCTCGTAATTCCGGCTCCAGGTCCAGGTAGGCCTCGTCCGGCTCGGCGCCCAGCGAATCGAGCACTTTGGTGTAGAACGCCCGCGCCGAAGCGGCCAAAACGATATCGAGAATCTCTTCGTCTGAAAAACCGTGATTGCGCAATTCGTCAACATCCCGCTGAACGATACTGTGCTGGTCGAGGATGACTTTCTCGGCAAAAGACATCATTGCTACTTCAGCAGGATCAAGGCCAGCGTTATGATAGTCATTGGCGATTGCAATGAGTTGTTCTGCATTGAAGAAGTTCTTGCGGAGCACCGCTCCGTGAGCGAACAGTCAGTAGGTACATTTCAGAGCAAGTGCAGCCGCAAACGTCACCATTTCGAAGCGGCGCAAGCGCATCTTTGATCGGATCGTGCTTTGCAGATTGCGCCAAGCCAGGCTTGCTTCAGGCCGAAGGCTAAATGTCTTATGATAGTTCGGAATATAACCGAGTTTCTTGATTTGCTCGTCGTAGATTTCTTTGAGAGTGCCAGTGGCATCTTCCGGCGGAACAGTGTGGATGAAGGGCATGGATTGTTCTCCTTGAATGTGAGCAATTTGGGGAAGCGCAATTGAGATTATACCCAAGAGCTGAATGTGGCAGAACTTACGGATAAGTTATTTGACTAGCAGGTGGATGGGGCAAGTAGCCAGCCTAAGTATCCTCCAGTTCCTTGTTCGCCTCTTATGACGAAGTTTTTCTAATCTTCTACTCTAAATTCTATTGTACAATCCCGACCCTTGTTGTACGAATAAGCCCATAAGGACACGCTTGATGGAATCTACAAAAAACCTTGTGCCATCACGGCCCGCCTACACAACGGGCCCGATATTCGTGACGGTAGGCTTTGAAAATGGATAGCAATCTCGGTATGTCTATGAACCTTTTCCTCTTGGCATTTGCGTTCATCATCCCGGCCCTGTTTATTATAGCCAGCAATCAGAACTGGTCACTCATTCCGCCGCCCAAAGAACGCGATTTTGGCTCGGCATTGGCTGACTGGGCGCGCCGGAGGGGATTGCACTACACCCCTCAGCAGGTGCACGTCATCAGCGGTGTCTACAACGACCGCTGGTTTGCAATCGGTACGGCGAACGAAGAAAACGCGCTCCGGATTCGCATGAGCGTGAAGAACCCGCGGCGAGATAGCCTGCAAATCTTTGGGGATTGGTTAGAAGAGAGCGACGTGATCGCCTTCGTCAATCGTTTCCGCATCTACAGCAGCCCTTCCGGGTTGAGCGAAACCCTCTTCGATAGAGGCACCAAGCTGCGGGACGCCTTATTGCGCTTCCCCGGACTGCGTGCCCGCCTTGAGTTGTTTTCAGATCCTAAGGATTCCAACCACCTGCATTATTCCCTTCTTGCCGACTTATCGGAGGCCGATACGCTCGAAACGATCATGGCTTCCATGCATCAGTTTTGCGATGCCTTCGAACAGGAAATTGGGCAGACAAGCTGGCTACGTAAATAATGGCCTTCATTGACCTGAATACTGACCTGAGTTGATCGGCACGTAAGGATGCCCCAATCATATATTCAAGCGGTTGCTCTTTGGCAGCGCGATGCAGACCGCATCTAGAGCGCCTGGGCAAGTTCCTCAATTCCAGCGAACACCCAGGTTGGTTGGATCGGGCTAGAGGCTAGTTCGGCCGGGGTGGAAACTCCGCTGAGAACCAAAATCGTTCTCAGTCCCAGGCGTTGCCCGCCGGCAATATCGGTCGCAAGTCGATCTCCCAGTGAACCTGTCTCCTCCGGTCCGAGCTGCATCCGTTCCATCGAGATTTTAAAGATCCAGCTCTCTGGCTTGCCCATGATCAGAGGTTGACGATCTGAACCAACAGCGATCGCAGCCAGAATCGCCCCCCCTCCCGGGACGATCCCCTCTTGCGTGGGATAGGCGGCATCGGGATTCGGGCCGATGAAGTCTGCACCTGCCCGAATGAGCAGGGTGGCCCGCTTGAGCATGTCATAAGTGAGCTGCCGGTCCATCGTTGCTACGACGGCAGCCACTCCCGTTTCGGCCAGGGTAAATCCGGCCTCGGAAATCAGGCCCTTGAGGGCCGCCTCCCCCACAACATAGATCCGGCTTCCGGGGGGATAAGTCAAACGCAGATAATGGACCGTGGCGACCGCCGCTGTAACCACCTGCTCGGGCAAGACTTCAACGCCCAGCTTCCTAGCTTTTTGCACAAAACCTTCCGGCGTCTGTGTGTTGTTATTCGTTGCCAGCACAAACTTGATCTGGCGCTGTTTGAGAACATCGAAGAACTCGTGCAGACCGCGCATGGGAGTATCCCCCTGCCAAAGCACGCCATCCATATCGATGACCAGCCCTCTCAAATTACGGAGCCCTGCAAGATCATTAGATCGGATAGATTGCATATTGGTTTGGCCTTTTTTGTAAGGGCGTTCTCATTAGCTGCAATAGCCTGAACCATGCATTGGGATCAGTTCCAAGCTGACTACAAAATCCGTGTTGCCGCGAGATGAGGCAGGTGAGGCCCCATCATTTAACTTCAAAGATCATACCAAGCAGGAAGCAGTGTTTGTCTACGTGACAAGCTTACTGAGGTACGCATCCACCTCGTAGTAGGTCGGTAGATCAAGGACATCTCTTGCGATCTGCCTGCATACAGCGGCATCGCTCCCGCGAATCACAGCTTTGGCACGTGGGACAAGTGTGGGTGCCATGCTAAATTCATCCAAGCCCAATCCAAGCAGGACCGGAATGGCCTTGGGTTCCCCGGCCAGTTCACCGCACATGCCCACCCACACACCGCCCTTATGACCTTCTTCAATAACTTTCGCAATCAGACGCAACACCGCGGGATCCAGGGCATTGGACAGATGGACCACTTTCTTATTGGTGCGCTCGACGGCCAGGGTGTACTGTGTCAGGTCATTGGTGCCAATGCTGAAGAAATCCACCACCTTGACAAACTTGTCTGCCATCACGGCCGCAGCGGGGATCTCGACCATAATGCCCACTTGGATCTTCCCTCCAAAAGGCTGACCGGCGGCACGCAGTTCCGCGCGTGCTTCATCGAGCAGTTCGCGGGCGCGGGTGACTTCAGTTACCGCCGCAATCATGGGAAACATGATGCGGATGTCGTGTCCGGTCGCGGCACGGAGGATGGCACGCAACTGAGTCTTGAAAAAATCCGGGTTATCGAGGCACATCCGGATCGCGCGCCAACCCAGGAACGGATTGTCTTCATGTCCAAGATCAATATAGGGCAATTCCTTATCCCCGCCCACATCAATGGTCCGGATGACCACCGGCCGTGAGCCTTGAATATCAAAGATCTTCTTGTAAACAGTGTATTGCTCTTCTTCGGTCGGAGCCGTTTGCCGGTCCAAGTAGAGAAACTCTGTGCGCAGTAGCCCTATCCCCTCCGCCCCGGAACTAACGGCCTTTTCCGCGTCAGCCACACTGCCGACGTTGGCCACCACCTCGGCCCGGCTCCCGTCTTTGGTGATGGCAGGCTTGCCTGCGGCCGAAAGCTCCGCAGCGGCCCTCTCTTTTTCCGCCTTTTGGGTCTGCACAAAAGCTGCGAGGGTAGTTTCGTCTGGACCGATCGTGACTTCCCCTGTGTGACCATTGATGATCGACGCGCTGCCCTCAATCACGCTTAACAGCTCGTCTCCCACACCCACAACTGCAGGGACGCCAAGTGCCTTGGCGAGGATAGCGGTGTGGGATGTGGCGCCGCCCTCAGCCGTGCAAAACCCCAATACCATGGTCTTTTCCATGCGCACGGTATCGGAGGGACTAAGATCGCGTGCCACAATGATCGATGGCTTGTTCAGAACAACATCCACTTGCGGCTTGCCAAGCAGAATACGCAGACAGCGGCGCGCCACATCGCGCACATCGTCGGCGCGGGCACGGAAGGATTCGTCCGTCAGCTCCTCCAACGTTCGGGCGTAATGCTCGGCGGCATCCATCAGCGCCTTTTCAGCGTTCTCGTGTTCATCCAGAATGGACTTGCGAACCGAATCGATCAGCTCAGGATCTTGAAGCATCTGCATGTGAGCTTCAAAGATCGCCGCCTGCGATTTACCTGCTTCGGCCAGGGCTTTGTCATAAATTGGCTTAAGTTGATCAGAGGCCGTTTGAAACGCCTGCTCCATGCGTTTCCATTCCACCTGCGGCGCCAACACTCGGGCTGCTTTGTAGCTCAGGTCTTCCTGCTGGAAAAGGAACATGGGACCCGCAGCCAATCCAGGCGAAGCCCCAATACCATGCAAAGTCTTCATAAGAAATTGGCGGCGTCACGCCTGCTGCCGTGCAATCAATGCAGGCCCATTAGGGCAAAGCCGCAGCCTCCTCTTGAAATGACAAGTTCCAGCCCGTGCCCCGCGCGCCGGGCACCTCAATGGACCATCCACCCACTACCTATCCGCTGGCGAAGGGATCTCAATTGCAGCCGGACAGTACCAACCTCTGGAGAACGAACCCGTTTGCGAACTCTGTCCTTTAGAAGCAGAACATGGAGCAGAGCCGATCCTGCGCGGCACCGTGGCACCTTGGCCTATTCCGCCTCCTCATAATTTGAATCATTTAAGGCTTTGAGTGCTTGCAAGGCGGCTTCTGCATCCTCTCCCTCCGCGCGGATGCTGATAGCCGCACCTTGGCTGGCTCCCAATGTCAACACATTGAGAATGCTCTTGGCATTAGCCTGAGTATCACCATAAATAACGGTGATCGCGGACTTGAACTTGCTCGCCTCGCGCACAAAAACACTGGCCGGACGGAGAT
>JAJYOH010000139.1 GCA_021796315.1 Chloroflexota bacterium | reverse complement strand
CCGGCCATTCGTCCGATCTGAGCTGACCAGGGTCCGGCCGCGTTCAGAACCAGCCGCGTCTCGATCAGACCGTGAGCGGTCTCCACACCCGTGACTTTATCTCCGCTGACGCGGATCCCGTTAACTCCCGCGTTGTTGATGGCTTGCACGCCCATGCGCTGCGCGGCGCTGATATATCCCATCACAACGCTGTTCGGGTCGACCAATCCATCCTGCTGATTAAATGTGCCGCCCAGCGCATCTTTTAGATTCATCACCGGCAATTGACTTCTGACTTCATCCCCGCCTAACCATTCGGTTTTTGCGCCAAGACTATTTTGAAGGCTGACATTTTGTTGGAACTCAATGACATCTTTTTCCTGTGTGAGCACAAAAAGATAACCGCATTTGCGATAGTTCACATCCTGGCCGGTCTCGTCTTTGAAGCGTTCGATCATGGGCAAGCTGGCGAGCGAAAGCCGGATGTTGATCTCGGTGCCGAATTGATAACGCACTCCGCCCGCGCAGCGCCCGGTGGCACCCTGTCCGAAGAGTTCATCACGCTCGATCAATACGATGTTTTTCATGCCGCGCACGGCGAGGTGATAGGCTGTGCTGGCTCCCATCACGCCGCCGCCGATGATGACCATGTCTGCTGACTTTGGAAGTTCCATCAAAAATCAACCTCCTGTCCGAGTTTCATTTTACGCGCGTTTTGGATGGCGAGGCTGGCAGCCATTGCATCCTGTACTGCAATGCCTACTGATTTGAAATACGTGATCTCTTGCTCTGATTGTCTCCCCGCTTTGCGGCCCAAAACGATTTCACCGAGTTCAGCATAAATATGAGACTCGTCGATCATACCTGCGCGTATCGGCTGAATTAAATCCCCGGCCTCCTCCAATGAAGCCGGGCGCGAATCAACGACAACCCTGGCGCGTTGAATGGTTTCGGCTGGCACTTCCTGCATTTCAGGCGTATATGATCCTATGGCAGAAATGTGTGTACCCGCTTGTATATCAGCGTCTGCGAAAACAGGCTTGGTCGATGTGGTGGCTGTGCAGATGATATCCGCGTGCCGAACAGCCTCTTTAGCGCTGGCAGCAACCTGCAAATTTTTCGGGATCATATCTTGGCCTCGGATCTCATGTGCAAAGGCTTTGGCCTTATCGGGATTTGAATCATAGATCAATGCTGTCTCAATATTGCGCGCGGCGCAAGCCGCTTGAAGCTGCGTGCGTCCCTGCGCGCCGGCGCCAAAGATGGCTACTGTTTTACTGTCTTTGCGCGCCAGCAGATCAATAGCCGCGCCGCTGGCCGCGCCTGTGCGGATAGCTGTTAATGAACTGCCTTCGAGTAAGGCAATGGCATGCCCAGTATCGGGATTGAGCACAAGGACTGCGGCCTGAATATAAGCCATTCCTCTTGCTGGATTCTGCGGAAAGAGCGACACCACTTTTACCGCTAGAACCTCTCCCTCTGGTGCTTGAACAAAGGCTGGCATGAAAAGACTCAGCGCCTCATGCGACGCGATGGGCAGGCGCGCCCGCAACGGCACTTGAGCACGCCCGTCCGAAAGGGCGGCATAGCCGCGCTTCATGGCCTCAATGGCCTCCCGCATCGGGATTGCTTTGCGAACATTTTCAGCGGTCAGAATCAACATATGTACTCCTGCGAGTCGGCATCCGGCAAACCAAAAGCGCAGAGGAAATAATTGTACCTCTGCGCTTGGTAGGGATGCTTCAAAGGCTTACTCCATACCCAGATAAGCCTTCTGCACCATCGAGTTCTTGTTCAATTTGGTTGCTGTGTCATGAAGCACAATTTCGCCGGTTTGCAACACGTACCCACGTCCGGCAATTGACAGCGCCATCAAGGCATTCTGTTCCACGAGCAGGATCGTTGTGCCTTCCTTATTGATTCGCTGGATGGTGTCAAAAATGGCCTCCACCAGCACGGGAGCAAGACCCATCGAGGGCTCGTCCATGAGCAGGATGCGCGGGTGAGCCATCAGAGCGCGCCCAGTTGCCAGCATCTGCTGCTCGCCGCCAGAGAGCGTACCGGCGACCTGTTTGTTGCGTTCCTTCAACCGTGGGAACAGTGTGAAGACGCGTTCCAGATCCTGGGTCAACTCGTTTTTATCCTTACGAATGTACGCGCCCATTTCCAGGTTTTCGGTTACGGTCATACGGGAAAAGATTCGACGCCCTTCGGGTACCATGGCCACACCCTTGTTGACGATCTCGTGAGGTTTGAAGGGGGCCAGGTCCTCACCCTCGAGCCGGACGGCCCCTTCACGCGGCTTTAAGGTGCCCGTGATGGTGCGCAACGTGGTAGATTTTCCCGCTCCGTTGGCGCCAATGAGCGTGACAATCTCGCCTTTTTCCACGGTCAACGAGATGCCTTTCAGAGCATGGATGCTGCCGTAATATGAGTGGATGTTTTCAACTTCAAGCATAGGCATTGGTATATCCTCCCGCTAGACTGCCGCGGCTTTTATCTGCTTCTCGCCGAGCCCACTGGCGGCACCGCGCCCGAGATATGCTTCGATCACCCTCGGATTCTTCTGAATCTGTGCAGGAGTGCCCTCCGCGATCTTTTCGCCGAAGTCCAGCACGGTAATCAGTTCGGAGATGCCCATCACGACGCGCATCTGATGCTCGATCAGCAGGATCGTGATGCCCAGTTCGTCGCGCAGACGATGGATGAAATTCGTCATGTCCTGGGTTTCACTGGGGTTCATGCCCGCAGTAGGCTCATCCAGCAATAGCAGCTTGGGTTTGTTACCCAAGGCGCGGGCAATCTCCAGACGGCGTTGATCGCCATAGGGAAGGTTCTTGGACATTAAGTCGCCCTTGCCTTGCAAACCACAGAACCTCAGCAGGCGGCGGGCTTCTTCGACAGCTTCGGCCTCTTCCCGCATCGTTCTGCGATCACGCAGGATGCCGCCAATCAGCCCGGACTTCAGGTGCGGGTGCATGCCAACCAGAATGTTCTCAACCGCCGTCATATTTTTGAAAAGCCGGATATTTTGGTAGGTACGTGAAACACCCAGCCGGGTGACGCGATCCGGCGACAAGCCGGTGATGTTCTTGCCGTTTAGCAGGATTTCTCCCTCTTCGGGTGTGTAGAAGCCTGTGACACAGTTGAAAAAAGTAGTCTTGCCCGCGCCGTTCGGCCCAATGACGCTGTGAATACCCTGCTCCTTGACTTCAAGGTCAATATGGCCCAGGGCTTGCAGCCCCCCGAAACGTTTGGTTACTTTCTTGGATACCAGAACTGCCATGTTACTAGCTCCTGCCTCCGGCTTCTTTCGATGCCGGTTGAGGTTCCAAGCCTGGCTCTACGACTTCTTCTTCGTGCAACTCGAGTTCGCGGCGTGTTTCGGGTATCAGACCTTCAGGCCGCGTCAACATCATGGCTACCAGCACTGCTCCGTACACCAGGTAGCGAAAATCGGCGAATTCTCGCAGGATCTCCGGCATACCCACCAGCACCAAGCCCCCGACGAGAACGCCCGGAATGCTGCCCATACCGCCAATGATGATCAGGGAGAGCACGTTGATCGAGACCAGGAATTGAAAACTCTGAGGATAGGCCGAGGACAACTTCGCAGCAAATATGGTTCCACCGAGGCCGGCAAAGAAAGCGCCGCTGGCAAAAGCCATCAGCTTGGTGGTAACGTGATTGATGCCCATGGCCTTGGCGACGTCCTCATCCTCGCGCAGGGCCATCCAGGCGCGGCCCAGGCGGGAATCCTTGAGGCGGATGGCAATGAAAACTGCGATGCCAATAAACGCCAGAATCACAAGGTAGAGCATTGGCTGCGATCCGAAGTCGAACGGGCCGATGATGGGATGGGCAATCAACTGGATACCTTCCGGGCCCCCCAGCCATGGACGCAGCCAGTCTGAAAGGACCAGCAGTCGAACGATCTCGCCGAAGCCCAGGGTAACGATGGCCAGGTAGTCGCCGCGCATCTTTAGCACCGGCAGCCCCAATATCACCCCTGATAGCACGGCAACAAGCAGGGCCACGGGAAGCGCCTCCCAATAAGTCAAAGGATTGTGACTCAACTCAGGCGAGGTGAGCACACCCATCGTGTAAGCTCCGATGGCAAAAAAGGCCACGTATCCCAAATCGAGCAGGCCGGCAAACCCCACCACAATGTTTAGGCCCAGGCCCATCAGGATGAACAGGCCTACAGTGTCCAGGACATCGCTCAAGAAAAGGCCCAGAACACGCGGCAGGAATATCAAGACCAAGGCGATGGCTGCCAACGTACCCCAACGAATCCATTGCTGCCGCTGCGGGCTTTGCAGGCGGGTTGGTGCCCGCTTTTCTAAGGGGTCAACATAGCGCCAGTAAGCCAGTCCGCCGATCACAGCCAGCAGGAAAATGGTGCCGAACAGGTTCAGACCGGTTAGGGCGAACATCCACTGGAAGAGAGTTCCGATTGGACCCCAGGTCAGGAGGATCGTAGAAATCAAATCCCGGAGCAAGCCCACCAGTGAAATCCATATGAAGGCCTGAAGGAGCGCGTAGCGCAGGCGTGACGGGAGGAGCAGGAACGCTGTCCCGATCACCCCCATCAGCGTGGAAGCCGTCAGCAGTACTGGGACACCTGCGGCGAAGCCGAGGTTGAAGGTCAGGAGCGCGTACAAATCCGGCGAGGCGTTCAGAAACATGGCGCGCAAGTTGATAACCTGGCCGATCCCCACGAGGGCCGCCAGTACTACGCCGCTCGACAGGCCGGATACTGCGCCCACGAAGGGAGTGAGAGCCCGCGTAATGGCTGAGCGGCGAGCGACACTGTAAGCAAGGATCACAATGGGCGCAACTACTAAGATTTGGCCCATGGTTAGTACCGAGTGGATAATTTGCCTGTCACTGAATTCCACCACCATGCCGACCAGGCAGAGCAGCAGGCTGACAGCCCCACCAATCAAGCCGCTGCGGATTGCTTCGAACCAAATGGAAGGCTTCTTCATCACGGCTCTCCTCTAAGCTTTCGTCTCAGTGATACTCTCACCGAGGATGCCTGACGGGCGGAAGATCAGGATGAACACCAAGATAATGAATGCGATTGCATCTTTGAGCTGCGAAGGGTTCGGGATGCCCAAGCCGTCCAGGAACAGGTTGGGACCGACAGATTCAAGCAAGCCGAGTATCATCGCGCCAATAAACGCGCCGGCCACATTCCCGATGCCTCCCAGAACGGCCGCCGTAAAGGCCTTCAAAGCGGGAATAAAGCCCATGAAGAACCAGGCGATGGGGAAGAGCAGCACATAAAGAATCCCGGCAAACCCGGCCGATGCGCCGCCTAATGCAAAGGTAAAGACGATAACCCGGTCAACATCAATTCCCATCAATTCGGCAGCTTCCTTGTCTTCGGAGACCGCGCGCATGGCCTTGCCGATTTTTGTCCATTGAACGATTGAATACAAGACGACCATCATGATGAACGCCCCCGCGATCACTACGAGCTGCGATTTAAAGACGTTGACGCCGAAAATGTTCACGGTGCTGTTCAGGATTTGCAGGGTAGGGTATGCCTGAAATCCGGCCCCATAAAAGCCGCGAAATGTGTATTGTAGAAAGAAGGACGCGCCGATGGCGGTGATCAGAGGCACCAGGCGCGGCGCGTTGCGCAAAGGCCGATAAGCAATACGTTCCAGAAGTATGGCTACAACCATCGAGACGACCATTGCCAGCACGGTGACCATCGACATGCCCAGTAACGGATGTTGGTCCATATAGCCTGAACGTTCCAGCGAGTTGGCCAGGAAGACGGCAGTGAACGGGCCGCTCATAAAGACTTCGCTGTGGGCAAAGTTGATCATCTTCAGGATGCCGTAAACCAAGGTATAGCCCATTGCGATCAAGGCATAGACACCGCCCAGAGCCAGCCCACGGATGAACAAGTCAAGCCAGACGCTGGGGGTGTATTTCCCCGATAGGAGTGTTTTGATTGTGCCCACCACCATGATTAACGCGATTGCGAGACCAATGGCCCACACCACAATATCGATAAAAGTGACGCGCTGACGCCAGGTACGAAGCATCTTAATCTCCTGTCTTCGATAATTTGAAAGAGAGGCGAGGTGAACCTCGCCCCGCCTCTCCACGTGCGGAATTACTGGCCCGGTTTCCAGATCAACTCGGGCGGGTAAGCGCCCTTGTGGTACTGGTAAACGCCAATGACAGGATTGGCGCAGTCACCGGTGGGCGTGCAGGTCAACACACCCGTGAGGCCCTGGAAATCCTTGGTGGCATACATCGCATCGCGCAGCGCTTGCCGCCCGATATGAACAGTGCCATCTGCGTCAACCACTGCAACCTTCTCGATGGCGGCCTTGATCATATTGAAGGCGTCATAAGCATGCGCATGGAAGATGCTGATCGGGTCGGTGCCGAATTTGGCTTTGTATTTGACCTTGAAGGCATCGTAGGCAGCGCCACTGACCAGCGGGCTCGAAACGCGGAAGCCCTCGACATAGTCACCTGCGCCCTTGGGGACATCGGGTGAGAACAGGCCGTCGGCGCCCATCAGGTAGATGTTCTTGAAGTCGGCGCTGCTGCTCGTCCGGACTTGCTGGATGATCAGCGGGCCTGCCGGCATGAAGATCGGCAAGTAGATCATTTGGGGCTTGCCGGCGGCAATGTCAGCCAGCACTGAAGACATGTCAGTCTGGTTCGGATCCACCGCGCTCTGCGCCGTGATCGTGCCGCCCATCTGCTTGAAGTTCTCGGCGAAGACCTGCTGCAACTTGTCGGCATAGAGTGAGCCGTCGTTGATCGTGGCGGCTGACGTGACCTTTAGAACATTGTAGGCATATTGTGCCGCGACCGCGCCCTGAACTTTGTCATTGTGGGCGGTGCGCAGGAAGCCCGGGAAGTTATTCGGGTTGCCGGCTTCGGTCAGGTCGGGGGCTGTATTGGAAGGTGAGACGATCACGAACCCGGCCTTGGAGAGCAGCGGTACGGCCGCGCGGGCCGCACTGGAGCAGGAGGTACCGATCACAGCCACAATCGTGGAGTCCGCTGCCAGCTTGGTGCCGGCTGTCTGGCCGGGGCCAGCATCGCAGCCCTCATCTTCGCCGTCGAATTTGACGGTGTGGTTCAATATCTTGCCGCCGGCATCGTCGATCGCGATCTCAACACCATTGCGGGAGTCAACTCCCAGGGTCTCATTCGGCCCGGATACGACCAGCGCATAGGCAATGTGGATCGGATCCGTTGGGCTGATGGTTACACAGCCAATCTTATCCGTGCAGCTGTAGGATGCTGCAGCGCCACCGCAGGCGGTGAGTACCATGCTGGCTACAATCAGCACGGAAAATAAAACAATCAAGCGTTTAGACATTTCTTACTCCTCCGAATATGTTTGGTGTATCTGATAACCGCTGAATAGGTTTACCTAGAGCGGTACGACAACCTGGCAGACAATGCCCTCCGATGTCCACACCACCTCCTTTGTGGGTTGGATTTTGAACCTTCTCATTCATAGCACAGAGCCGCAGAAACATTCCATTTGGATCAATTTCTGGCGGCCCAAGAACATTAAGATATTCTTCCTGCAGCGAATAGTAAGGTGAATAATAAGGGTAATTTAAGCATCGGTCAAGAGCTTCAACCAGACTCTTCTTAGAATTTGTGACTCTCAGATTTTATATAAAAGCTGCTCACGAATACGCAGGTCGGTGTTACGGATCTTCATCGCCAGATCTGCTGCCAGGTTGTGCATCAAGCGATATCCCAATTGAGGATATGTTTCGCACAACATAATGAGTTTATCGCGCTGGATGATCAGCAGGCGGGTATCTTTTTGTGATGCCCGCGCAGACGCTGAACGAAGTCCTTCGTCCACAAGTGCGACTTCGCCAAAAGACTGGCCTCGACGTAATTTCGCAATCACTGTTTCATTTTCGGACCCGGATCCGGTCTCTGCAACACCGGGTGTAATCGTGATCTCGATCTCTCCCTGTGCAATGATATACAACTCTTTACTGCTGCTGTTTTCTCTAAAAACGGTCTCCCGGGTTTGGTAGATAACTTTCTGGCACAGGTTGGCAACCAACTCCAACTGGGTTGGTGTCAGTTGATAAAAAATGTCGCTCTGTTTCAGAAAATTGACCAATGAATTCATTGTTTAGGGAAAGAGTGTAGCACAAAGATTTACAATGTGCAACGTAATTACGACAATTAAGGATAAGTTCCGTTCAACCACTCCAACGGATTGACCTGAATACCATTAACCCACATCTCAAAATGAAGATGCGGGCCAGTGACATGCCCGGTCGCGCCGATATGGCCGATCAGTTGGCCGGCTTGAACCTGCTGGCCAACCGTAACATAAATTCCATTATCAAGCTGATGGGCATAAAGTGTATAAACTCCCCAGCCAACGTCAATGATGGTGACGTTTCCACGCGCATTGAGCTTGCCCGTGAAGACCACTTTGCCGGGTGCTGCGGCATAAATATCAAAGGGATGATCTGTGGAACAAACCCCATAGTCTACGCCGCCATGAAAGTAGTGATACATGTTCCCATTAAAGGGAAGGTCGCGTGGTGTGCCGAACCAATCCTTGATGCAAAAAGGTAATCCGACCGGTAAATTGAATTTGTCTTGCCAGTATTTGATCGGCGTGGCTTGTGAGACGATTGATGCAACTTGTTGATCCTCTGCCTCCATTATTGTAGGGTCTTCAGGAGGCACTGGGATTGCCACTTTGGGCTGATCTCCTGTGACGATTAATACCATTTGCTCGAAGGATTGCTTTGTGCCATCCGGCAATGCAGCATCCAATTCCAGCGGATAAACCCCCGGGTTGAGCAGAACGTATATGCCTTGCAATGCCGCCATGCGGCCATCGCCCAAAGGGAAAAAATGTAATGAATAAGCGCCCAGTGTTCCGCTGAGAGTTGCGCCGCTCGCAGGTTGAACAATAAGCTCGGCTGTGCCTCCTTGTTTCAAGGGCAGGGTGGTGATCTGGGCGCTAACGAAAGCGGATGGCAATCCACTGGCAGTTTGATTGGACGTCTGACCCTGATCATATAACACGTCGCCGGGCAAAGCATCCCAGGTGCCGTTTAAATCGTTTAGGCTGGTGAGCGTCCATGGATCGGTATTTTGCTTTACCGCCAATTCGAGCAGGGATTCGCCTGCCGCAGGTGTGAAGCGGTTGGTCAAATCCTTTGCATTGTCTTGTTTGGGAATGATCATACTTGTGCCTACGTAAAATTCGCTTGGGCTGACAAGTCGGTTAAGTTTGCGAAGTAATTGAGTGGTGACTTGGGTACGACGGACTAGGCTGCGGAAGGAATCCCCAAAGTTCACAACCTCTGTATCAAGAGTGCCGGTTATGCCCTCCAGGCCGGGAATCACAAGTTGTTGTCCAACATCCAGCAGATTGGCGTCGGCCATGTTGTTGGCGGCCAGCAGATCTGCTACCGTGACGTTGAAGCGTACCGCGATCGAGGAGAGTGTGTCTCCCGGCTGAACAATATAAACCGGGCCGGTTGCTTGCGCTGCAACTGGGCTTGCGGCGAACAGCAGGCTGATTGCCATCAGAAAAATGAAGAATCGTTTAAGCATCTTTGAATTCTACTTTATCGCCGATCTGGAAATCATTGAATCGGTTGGGATGGATCTCAAGTGTGTAGCGCGCGGCCCTGGCTGGAAAATAGGCCGGACGCCATGATCTGGCAATGACTTTGTCCACCACTTCGTGGTCGTTGTTGATCCAGAATACGGCCAGGTCGAACGGAACAAAAAACATGTGAATGGAAGAATCTGCGCGCGAGTCGCGTTCGATGACCAGCACAATGCCTTCGTCTGGATCAAGGCTTGTCTGGAACATCAAACCGCGCAGGCGGCACATAAACGAATCACAAAATTTGATGCGAGGCAGATGATCAATTGCCCGTTTTTGGTTTTGTATGAAAATAAAGAGCGACATCGTCTGATCGCAAGGATGCCTCTCCACTGGCGAGGACCGCCTTGTTGAGTGTGTTATGCGACTTTTTTCTGACCCAATACTTTTTCCACGCTGTTAAGCAAATCCTGTGGACTGAACGGTTTTGCAATGTAATCGTCCACTTTGGCGATGTGCAAGCCGAGAACTCTATCAATGCTCTGTGCTTTGGCGGTGACAACGATCACGGGAATGTTGCGTGTAGAATCTTCAGCTTTCATTTGCTGGTATACTTCCCAGCCGTCCATATCTGGCATCATCAGATCAAGCAAAACAAGATCAGGCAATTGCTCGCGCACTTCTTTCAAACCTGCCATTCCGCCGGCCGCGCCTAAAACTTCGAAGCCGCGTCGCGTCAGGATGAGACGAATGAGATCGATCATCTCAAGATCGTCTTCGATGCACAGAATTCGTTTCATTGTTTTATTGTCCACAACATTACCTGTGGTTAGTTTACCATATTGCAGAGCGCAGGAAAAGATGAAGATTATTTCGTGGAATGTGAACGGCATCCGTGCCGCGTTGGGAAAAGGTGCTCTCGATTGGGCCTGGGCGCAATCGCCCGATGCTCTTTGTTTGCAGGAAGTCAAAGCCCGGCCTGAGCAGTTGACGAAGGAACAGCATCAGGCGCTGAGTCTGCCTTTTGCGTGGAACCCGGCTCAACGTCCCGGATACAGCGGCGTGGCGACTTTTTTCCGCGAACCGCCTGACGAAATCCAGATGGGATTGGATGATCCGAAATTTGATCTTGAAGGCCGCGTCATTCGGACCCGTCACCGTGATCTCGTTTTATATAACATTTACTTCCCGAACGGCCAACGCGGCCAGGAGCGCGTGGACTATAAACTGGAATTCTACGCCCGCCTGCTCGAGATTTGCGACACGGCCCATAAAGCCGGAGAGCAGATCATCATTACAGGCGATTTCAACACAGCTCACATGCCAATTGACTTGAAGAATCCAGAAGAAAATGAAAAGACTTCCGGGTTTCTGCCCGAAGAGCGCGAGTGGGTCCAGAAATTCCTCGACCATGGTTTTGTAGACGCGTATCGTCATTTGTACCCTGAAAAGGAGCAATATTCCTGGTGGACGTACCGTTTTTCAGCGCGCGAGCGCGGCATCGGCTGGCGCATTGATTATTTTCTCGTTTCCGAGGCGCTCATGTCCCGCGTCGAAGATGTGATTGTTCACGAGGATGTTCAAGGGTCGGATCATTGTCCGGTGGAACTGATCCTTGTTTAGATGTAAGCTTGACGGTTTTCCTGGCATCAATAACGTGCTTTCCTGTATT
>JAJYOH010000138.1 GCA_021796315.1 Chloroflexota bacterium | reverse complement strand
AGCGCCAACGTTTCTCAAAAGATGGATCATCGGACGTCATTTGCAACTCCGATATGCGCATTGCCGAGATTCGCCAGTTCTGTAAGTTGGATGAAGCGGGGGAGAGCCTGATCCGGGCGGCGATGGGACAGATGAACCTGTCGGCGCGCGGGTATCATCGCGTGCTCAAACTGGCGCGCACGATCGCGGATTTGGCAGGAAGTGAGCAAATTCAGGCGGTACATCTGGCGGAAGCGTTGCAGTACAGGCCGAAGACGATGATGGGGTAAAGAGTTGTCAAACATATTGAGAACCCAAGAGAAGTATCAGCCTTGTAACATATCAAGCAATTTTTTATACAAAGCTTCAGTGACAGGTAATGGCTTGAGGTCAAGTTCCCTGGCCAGGACCTGCTTCATATCCTGGTACTGTTGCATTAACCCCGTGCGATCACCCAATGCCGCATAGGCGCGCATCGCCTGACAGTGCAAGTCTTCCTGCAGACTATCCACACGCAGAGCGCGCTCAAGCAATTCAAGAGAGCGCGTGAAGCGTTCATGGACATAATGAAAATTTGCAAGAGAATTCAAAGCCCCCAAATAGACTTGTACTAACCGGCGGCGTTCCGGAAAGAGCCAATCGAAATACAGATTTTGCAAGTATTCGCCATGGTACAAGTTAATGGCTTCCTGCAGGTGTACAGCTGCTTCTTCGTCTGTTGCAACGCGGGCTTTGGTCAGCGCCGAATCAAATTCGTCGACATCAATCTTGAAACGCGCTGCATCCAGACGATATTCACCGGCCTCCACCAGGATCAAACGCGGAGGATTCTCGCCTGTCTTTAGCGCATTGCGAAGACGCGAAAGCGCGGTATGGAAAGCAGTCAGGCCGCGCCCTCCCTTTTCGGACCAAATGGCATCAAAAGCGCGATCAGCAGGAATATGTTCGCCGCGGAAGGTGAGGAAATATGCGAGTAGGTCACGCGCCTTGGTTGAGACCCAACGTTCTTGCGCTATCTCTTCATCGCCTATAAAAACACGAAAGGGGCCGAGAGATTGAATCGTTATCGCGGACCGATCAGCGATGACAATGGATCGTCTCCTATTTTTCTCAGGCAGGTTTTCCAAAACACGCTCCACAAACAGGCTGGTATGTCCAGCCTTGATCAATGTATTACATACCACGCGGCTTCGCTCGCCCTGGTCGATAAAGAGCTGAAAAGCTCGAGTTGGTTCGAGCAATTCAAGCGCCGCGCAGGCATGATCAACGCCTGTTTCCTTACGATCGGTGACAAGATGAACATAAGCCAGTCCAAAGTGGACCATGGCGAGTGGAATTCGAAATTGCCGTCGCTGACCAATTTGAAGTAATTCGTTGAAAAGGGTTTCAGCGCGGCTAAGTTGATTGTTTTCCAGCGCAACATCTGCCAATACGCTTCGGCAAACAAAAGCTTCATAGGCATCGGGATTACCTGCATATGCCCATAAAGCTCCTTCAGCCAACTGCCAGGCTTCATCAACACGACCCTGTCCATAAAGATTATAGGCAAGATAACCTGTGGCCATAAGTTGCTCATAAGAAGCCATGCCAAGGCGTTGTGCCAGTTCGACAGAGTGGCGCAACGCCGTTTCAGCGCGGGCTGTTTCTCCCATACGTGTCAGTACATTTCCTAAGGCAGTGTAGGCAGCGGGAAGCAATTCCTTAAGATGCAGAGTTTGCGAAATCTCCAATCCGCGCTCGGCATAATGCAGGGCAGTTTCGAATTCGCGCCAGTAAAGATAAGGTGTAACCAGTAAAATGCAGGCTTGCGCTGCGATGGGCGAAAGTTCATCAGGAACAAGGCGCAATGCTTCCTGCGCATACTGCGAGGCAGATTGCGGATCGCCATGCCACCAACAAATCTGTCCCAGCGATTGCAGAAAACTTGCGCGCGCCAGCGGCGAAAGTCCGTCTGCCTTACGCGACTCTTCCACCGCCTGTTCGGCCAATTCCTGTCCGCGGTCCATACCACTTAAAAAACCTGTGCTCTTTGCCAGCGCCATCAGCGCGTCGGCGCGCGCAGTATGATCCTGAGCGGGAGCTACATCCAAAGCTTGAGCAGCGAGCATCTCGGCATGACGATAATTTCCTTGTGCACAGTGTGCCTCAGCCAGCCTGGTCAGTGCCCGGCTGACGCCGGAAGTATTGTTCTGCGTGGTAAATGCCGAGAGTGCATCCTCATAGGCGGTAGTGGCAAGCCCTGCTTCTCCCAACCTTCGATGCGCATTGCCGTGCTGCAAAAGCAATTGAGGATGAGCCCGCATCGTTTCGATGGGCAGCATCTTGAGATAAAGATGCAAGACCTCCACGCGACCTTGTTCAACATAATCTGCGGCGAAGGCGATGGCAGTCCGTGCGGCGGACTCGAAATCCCCAGCTCCAACGTAATGACCAAAAGCTGCTTCAATTTCGCCCTGCTCTTCATAATACTGCCCCGCGCGTACTTCCAAACCTGCGACCGCTTCGCTATTTTCCCGGTGTAATCGACTCAATAAAAATTCGCGGAATAAAAAGTGGTAACGATACCAGCGTCTCTCGCCGTCTAGGCTGGAGAGGAATAAGTTCTGTTTTTCCAAATCCTCCAAAACAGATTGTGCGTTTTTTATTTGGGCAACTGCATTGCAGGAGGCGGCATCCATCTGTGAAAGGATGGCACTGCGCAGCAGAAAATCCTGGCGTTCCTTCGGCTGGCGTTGAAAGACCTCTTCGACCAGATATTCAAAGATAAAGCGGTTGGAACCGCTCAAAGAGTTAATGATCTCTTGCGCGGCCTTTGCGTCCTTTCCCACTAAAGAATTGCGAATGATCTGTAAGGCCGCGGCCCAGCCTTCAGTCTTTTCGCTTAATATGGCCAGACTGCCAGATGAGATGTCGCTTACTTCGCGTTGTAGAAGCGCTGAAATCTCACCATCACGGAAACGCAGGTCCGGGGGACGCAGTTCAGCCAGCAGGCCGCGTGCGCGCAATCGCGCCAGGAAAAGCGGCGGATCCGTGCGTGTGGAGATGATCACGCGCACGGATGGCGGTGCGTTTTCAAGCAGATAGTCCACGAGCTGATGGACGACCGGGCTGGTTACATAATGGTAGTCTTCAAGGACAAGCGTAAGCGAATCTGTGATGTGCTCCGCTATTTCGTTGATAAGCACCGTCAAGACGCGTTGAGGCGCAAGACCGGCTTCGGTACTGTCGAGCAGGGCTTGGGCGTTCTGTCCAACTTTTGCGGTCTTCTTTGGGCCTAATTTGATGCGGCGGATCGATTCGATCAGGTAGGTCAGAAAAACCGTCGGATCGGAATCGGTGGTTTCAAGCTGGTACCAGGCCACAGGTCGCGAAAGACCGTTGATAAAGTCAACGAGCAGGGTGGTCTTGCCGTATCCCGGCGGTGCGGAGACCAGGATTAGTTTGCGCTCAGCTTGTCGTTCAAGCCATTGGATGAGATGAGGGCGCGGAAGATGATTCCCAACAGGCGGCACCATGAATTTTGTATGGAGCAGGGGCGATGACTTCATCGCTAATAATTATAGCCGCTAATCTTTTGCAAATTTTTTGCAAAGTCGGCGTGGTAGGATAGGCCAAATTCAGTCCGCTACTGAGAGGAGAAACCATGAATAAAAAGTTGTTTGTTCTTTCCCTGTTGTTGGTCATTTCTATGCTGATGACCTCCTGTGGGTCCACGACTACGCAAGTGCCAGCCACACAAGCGTCTGTTGCCCAAGCGCCAACTGTTGCGCCCACTCCTGCCCCATCAGTCTTGAAATATGCCAGCTCCGCTGGCGTAACCACATGGGATCCAATTGCTTCGTTCTCGACTGAGGCCGCTTACATGGCAAATATGTACGAGCAATTGGTGCGCGTCAATCCGCCTGGCAGTGCGACACAGTATTCGCCCCTGCTTGCTCTAAGTTGGGACAAGAGCGCCGATGGCCTGATCTGGACTTTCAAACTGCGCCCGAATGTCAAGTTCCATGATGGCGAGCCGATGAATGCCGCGGCAGTGGTGAAATCAATTGAGGCCGCCACAGATCATGGTGGTGCGTCGTTCATTTGGTTGCCACTCGATAAAGTGGAGGCAGTTGACGATCTGACTGTCAAATTCACTCTGAAATATGCCCAGCCCTTGGAGCTGATTTTAGGCTCTGAATATGATGCTTATATCGTCAGCCCGAAAGCTTTGGATGCAGCCACCACCAACAAAGATTATTGGACCGCCGGAGTTGATGGTGGTACCGGCCCCTACACGATCGAATCCTATACTGCTGATAAGGAACTTGTTCTAACCAAGTTCAATGACTATTGGGGCGGCTGGAAGCCAGGTCAGTATGACAAGGTGTTGATCCAGTTTGTGCCAGAAGCCACCACCCGTCAGCAAATGATGGAAGGCGGCGAAGTTGATCTCGTCACCAGCGTTCCGATTGATGCTTATAAGACTTTTGAGACCAACCCTGATTATAAAGTGTCCTATGAGCCTTCGTTGTTCAACTACACAGCTTTCTTCAACACTATGAAAAAACCATTGGATGATGTCAAGGTTCGTCAGGCTCTCTCCTATGCCATCCCCTACCAAGATATCATCAATATTGGCGCCAATGGACTCGGCACCCAGAGCCATGGCACTGCGCCAGCGGGCGTATTCCCGTACTCTGCTGATGTGAAGCAATACACCTATGATCTCGAGAAGGCCAAAACCTTGTTAAAAGAAGCTGGCCATGATGGCGGCGGTTTCAGCCTCGCGATGACTTATGCTTCAGCGAACTCCACAGAAGAAACCTTTGCTCCGCTTATCAAGGATTCCTTCAAGCAGATCGGTGTGGATGTGACCATTCAACCGATGGATTGGGCCCAACAATGGGCGCTTGGCAAGACCGATCCCGCCAAAGCGCAGGATATCTTCCTCCTGTTGTACTGGCCCACCTACTCTGATGCTGGCGGCGATAACATGTATAGCATGTTCTACGGAGCCAAAGACGCGCCTCATCTCAATGTCACAAACTTCAACCTGTCTTATTGGTACAATGATCAATACAACGCTCTTTGGGATGCAGCCAATGCGCTTAGCGGCACAGATACTGCGGCTTCACTTGCCAAGTACACCGAAGCCCAGAACCTGATGGTGGATCAAGCTCCTGCTGCCTTCCTCTTTGACACCAAAGCCGCGATCGTTGTCCCGGCGAGGATTTCGGGTTTCCAATATAACCTGAACTATCCTGATGTTCGCTTCTGGTTCTACGACCTTAGCTCTGCCAAGTAAGGCGTAATGCAATAAAACAAATTCATCACAGAGAACGCAAAATATGGAGTTCTCTGTGATGAATTTCTAAATGATTTTACAGCCTGCCATAAAAACTGCGGGACGTTTTTTGAACTGCGAATTTAGAAATCCATGCAAAAGCTTGAATTCTTCCTACGCCGTTTAGGCACCTCGCTCTTTGTATTGATTGGCGTATCGGTCATTACATTTTTTCTCGCGCGGATTGTGCCTGCCAACCCAGCCGAGTTATACATCGGACCCAAAGCCCGGAGCGAGGATATTGCGCGGGTCACAAAACAACTCGGCCTTGATAAGCCCCTTCCTATTCAATACTTCATTTACGTGACAGACCTGTTGCATGGCGACCTAGGAAATTCGATTTCCACAAAACGCCCCATTACGCAGGAACTTGCAGATCGCATTCCGGCCACCATGGAATTGCTTTTCTCTGGCATGTTCTTCGCGGTTCTTCTGGGTGTGCCTCTGGGAGTGCTGAGCGCCCGTTCACAAGGCAAATCTCTCGACCTGGCAGTCCGCACACTCTCGATCGCGGGCGTTTCCATGCCCGCATTTTTTCTTGGACTTATTCTTCAGATATTTTTCTTTCGCAGCCTGCACCTTCTTCCACTGGCTGGACGCGTGACCGGCGAGTTGCGATTTACTGATCCCCTCACAAATATTACTGGTTTCATCCTGCTCGATTCACTCCTGACTTCAAACTGGGTCACCCTGAAGGATGCTTTTCTGCACCTGATCCTACCCTCGTTAACTCTTGCGGCTTATCCCATTGGACTCATCGCGCGCATGACCCGCGCCGCCATGCTCGAAATTCTTGAACAGGATTACATCCGAACCGCACGTGCTTACGGGATCCGCCAGCGTATCGTCATTTATCTCTACGCTCTTAAAAATGCAATCAGCCCCACACTCACAGTCATCGGTCTGACGTTTGCTTTTGCGTTGACAGGTACCTTCTTTGTCGAGATCATCTTCGACTGGCCCGGGCTGGGAATGTTCACAGTGCGCTCGTTGTTGAGCCTGGATTACCCTGCCATCATGGGCATGACCATTTTCGGCGCGACAGGATATGTCGTGATCAACTTGGTTGTTGACCTGCTCCAGGCATGGATTGACCCGCGCGTGAGTTTACATTAATCATGACAGCCATCCCAGTCCTTCCTCCCGCCAAATCTGAAAACACACGCACTGCACGCCATGTGCTGTCCGTTGTCATGCGTGACCCGCTGTCGCTGGCAAGCACGTTCATCATTATTTCATTTGTTCTATTAGCGGTCTTTGCCTATCAAGTCGCACCATATCCAGAAGAAGGCGCCGGTAAAACACACGCATCAAACACCCTACTATCTCCATCTGCCGATCATTGGTTTGGGACGGACAAACTTGGCCGCGATATTTTAAGCCGCATCATTGTTGGCGCGCGGCCAGCCTTGATCATTCCCATTGGTGTAGTCTTATTTGCAGTGTTGCTCGGTGCGCCACTGGGAGCTTTGGCTGGCCACAAAGGTGGTTGGCTGGACGAAGTCATCATGCGCATCACAGATTTGTTCCTTGCCTTCCCGTCGTTATTGCTGGCAATGGCAATTGCATCTGCCCTCGGCCGCGGGTTGGACAAAGCCGCGATCGCGTTGGTTGTCTCGTGGTGGCCGTGGTACACACGCATTGCGCGAGGGGTCGCGGTCAGCTTGCGGGAGAGATATTTTGTTGAAGCCGCGCAAGCCATCGGGGTCAGCGATGCGGTTATTATTTTCCGTCACATTTTGCCGAACACAATTTCACCCATTCTCGTGCAGGCTACAGTGGATCTAGGCACAGTTATTTTAGCGATGGGTGGTCTGGCGTTTTTAGGCCTTGGTACACAACCTCCGTCACCAGATTGGGGATTAATGGTCAGCGATGGACGAATTTATTTTCTCGATCAGTGGTGGATCGCCACTTTCCCGGGTTTGGCAATCTTTGTCGTTGTGCTTGCCTTTAATTTGCTGGGCGACACACTGCGCGACATCTTCGACCCGAGGCAATATAAATGACAGCCCTGCTCGAAGTTCGCGACCTGCAATTGGAGTTCAAGACCGAACGCGGTCTGGTCAAAGCCTTGAATGAAATTTCATTTGATGTAAACACACGCGAAACGTTTGGCTTGGTCGGCGAAACAGGTTGTGGCAAAACAGTGACAGGGCTTTCGATCTTGCGTTTGCTTCCGCGCTCGGCAAAGATCACAAACGGTAAGATTGTTTTCAGCGACACAAATTTGCTGAACCTCTCTGAAGCAGAAATGGAAAACATTCGCGGCGGCGATATCGCGATGATCTTTCAGGATCCGTCCTCATCACTTAATCCTGTTTTTACAATTAGATCGCAGATGGAACGAGTCCTGCGCCAGCACAAGAACATGAACAAGGCACAAGCCAATGAACGCGCCGAGCAAATGCTCACCGCAGTCGGTTTGCCAGATGTTAAATGGATGCTGTCCGCGTATCCGCATCAACTCTCAGGTGGACAGCAGCAACGCGTGATGATCGCAATGGCATTATCCTGCCAGCCGCGCTTGCTCATTGCCGATGAACCCACTACCGCATTGGACGTCACCATTCAAGCGCAAATCCTACGCCTGTTACGCGACTTGCAAGAGCAATTTGATTTCTCCGTCATTCTGATCACGCATAATCTTGGCGTGGTCGCGCAAACATGTGACCGCCTCGCTGTTTTTTATGCAGGGCGGGTGGCTGAGATTGGCTCAACACGCGACATCTTCAATGATCCACAACACCCATATACGCGCGGATTGATGGGTGCCATTCCACGCCCTGGTTCACGCGGCAAAAAGATGGCGGCCATCCCCGGTACTGTTCCATCCAATCCCGGTGACGTGACAGGTTGCTCATTTGCTCCGCGTTGTGAATTTGTGTTTGAACAATGCAGTATGGAAACGCCGTCATTATTCAATATCAGCGATGGACATCAGAGCGCGTGCTTTTTGGTAAACAAATGACAGAATTAGTCCAAGTTCGCTCTCTCAAAAAACATTTTCGATTACCCGGTGGATGGCTCTTCGGCGCGAAGCGTTATGTCTACGCGGTGGACGGTGTTGATCTAACAATCGCTTCAGGCGAGACCCTTGGGCTGGTCGGCGAATCTGGATGCGGGAAGACCACTATCGGCCGGATGATTTTGCGGCTCATTGATCCCACGTCAGGACAGGTGTTTTTTGACGGTAAGGATATTACATCAATCACCAAAAGCAATTTGCGTCCCATGCGACGACAGATGCAAATCGTATTCCAGAATCCGTTATCGTCCTTAAGCCCGCGCTTTAAAGTGGAGCAAATCATCGCGGAGCCATTGACCACGCATAAGGTTTTGACAAAGGATGAAATTCACCCACGCGTGATTGAACTTCTTCAGCAAGTAGGATTGGGCAGGCAACACCTTGACCGCTTTCCGCATGAGATGTCAGGTGGACAATGCCAACGTGTGGCAGTGGCACGGGCGCTGGCGTTAAATCCGAAGTTGATTGTGCTGGATGAGCCAACCTCCGCTTTGGATGTGTCTGTTCAAGCACAAATCATTAACCTATTTGATGAACTCAAAAAGTCGCTAGGATTGACTTACTTGTTCATCTCACACGATTTGAATGTGGTTCAACATATCAGCAATCGTATCGGTGTAATGTATCTTGGCAAACTGGTTGAACTTGGCTCGAGCGAGGCTGTTTTTGATACACCTCTGCACCCTTATACCAAAGCACTGTTTGGAGCAATTCCGCTTCCGATTGTGGACTCAAAGCGGGAATTAACGGTGCTCGAAGGAAATGTTCCCAGCCCGATCAACCTTCCAACGGGATGCCGCTTTCACACACGGTGTCCTCTGGCACAGAACAAATGCAACGAAACGGAACCCGGGTTGCGCCAAGTAAGAAGCGGGCGATTTGTCGCCTGTCATCTTGTAGATTGAGGAGTTATTCATGACCCGCCTTTTTGGAATCGCTGGTGTACAAATGACTGTGATACCCTGGGATGCAGACGCGACAGTTGAAAAGATGGCCGATGTTTCCATTAACATCAGCAAAAGTTTCCCCTGGGTTAATATGGTGATTTTCCATGAATTGATCGTGCCTGGGCTGGTTCAGTTTGTGAGCACGGAAAAATCGGATACTTGGAGGAAAAATGCAGAGCCGATCCCCGGTCCTTTGACCGAACGATTGTGCATGCTGGCTCGCAGAACCAATCAATGGCTTGTGCCCGGCTCGATGTATGAACTGGATGGCGATAAGCTTTATAACACGGCGATCGTCATTTCCCCCGAGGGAAAAATTGTTGCAAAATATCGCAAGATGTTCCCGTGGCTTCCATATGAAAGTTCGACAACGCCCGGAGAAGAATTTTGTGTGTTCGATATTCCCAATATCGGTCGCTTTGGTTTGTGCATCTGTTATGACATGTGGTTCCCTGAGGTCTCGCGCCAGCTCACCTGGATGGGCGCAGAGGTTATTCTGCAACCGACACTGACGCCGACTTCGGATCGTGAGCTTGAACTGGTGATGGCACGTGCCAACGCTCTATTCAATCAATGTTATTTTATAAGCATCAACGGAGTTGGGATGTGGGGAGGCGGCCGATCCACTTTTGTTGATCCGGATGGACGTGTTCTACAAGAGGCATCCACCAACCAGACATTTATGACTGAGATGATTGACCTCGACTATGTGACCCGTACACGCGAATACGGAACGCTTGGGCTGGCACAGACCTTGAAGCAATTGCGAGACAGCGGCCAGCATTTCTCGATGTATGACGACGGGAATCTTGCAAAAGGAGGTTTCAGCAACCTAGGAGCGATTAAATATCATCGCAATCTGGGGTTGAACAAAACCCATAACCAAACAGAGTGATAATAAATCATATTTACAAACGAGCGGCAGGGTTGTCGCTGGGTGAGATTTACGCTGAAAGCGATGGGCATGGAAGCAGGCTTTCGATTTTATTACCAAATTAGAGTTCAACCAGAATCCACCCCGCGCGGCATATATTATATATACACACCATCTTACCTATCTGAATAACCCAGCGGCACGGAAGGCGATAAGGGCACAGACGAAATGCGGAAAGGAAAGGCAATGCAATTCTGCGCTTTTTTCCCCAGCAGATAAGAATGCACCGAAAACGGTTTATCCACCTGTGGGCTCGCTCCACCACCCAACGCCGCGCGCGCCTTCCAGCCTCGAATTGAGTTCTTTGGCTTCTTCTGCACGCGAGCGAATATGCGCTGTGAACCCAAACTCTTGCAAAGTGTCTCGGACTTCTTGATAATCATAGCCTTTATCCAGACACATGCCTTGCGGTTGCTCCTCGGTTGGTCGTGGACAGTCTACCACAATGTTCTCTAGTGTTTCTCTGACTAATTCCATATCATGGCAGTTGGCGCCTTCGACTAGTTCGCCAAAGTATTCGACGCCTGCCTGCTATAGCTTTAGAAAAACACCCGCTTCGACCCATTGCTGATAACAATCATGTGCGGTCGAGCCAGAAGCCAGTTCCGTTTCGTCCAATGCTTTCCATTGGCAGCCAGTGTGTAATACATAAAATATGGCATCAGCACAGTCTCGGTCTGGTACACATGGACGCCTCCCGCCAAGTTTACCAGTTATACGAACAGGCTCTAATGGTGATTCTGGTTGTTATGATTTTCCTGTCCATGACGTTGAATTATCCTGTGAACCGTTGGACAAACATCATCGTAGCCATATTCTTTTTTGGTTTCCATCTCCTTGGATTGTCTACCTACCCTTCAGCGCATGACAATTTCTTGATCATTGTAGGACTTGTATTTAATGCACTGACGGTTTGGTATGCATGGAAGTGGGTCTAAACATTGAGTTTTGAAATATGCCCTTAAGATCAGCCTTTTACCATTCGCCAAGCATGAAAAATATGTCCGATTGTGTACACCCCTGCCCGTGCGGAGCC
>JAJYOH010000137.1 GCA_021796315.1 Chloroflexota bacterium | reverse complement strand
CGATCTATACTTTGTTCAAATGAAAATTCCAAATTAAAACCTGAAATTGAGGTGAATTAACCCTTTTACTCTTTTTTTTCTACCAAATATTTGATTTCATACTACGGAAGGCATGAATGGTATTGTCAATTGTGTAAATCGACTGTATAATTTGGACTAATCTCGATATATCGGAGCATTATTTTTATGATTGATGAACAGTCCGCCCTTCAAGGGCAAGGGGGCCGCGATGAGCAGTTCCAAAATGAGAACCATGAAACAATGGAAAGCCTTATGCGGTCCGAAGACGCCGGGCTCGAATTTCCCGTTGCCGGTGAAATCCGCCAAGGTGTGATCGCCAGTATTTCTTCGTCCCAAATCCTGGTCAGTGTTGGATCAAAATCCGAAGGTGTAATCATGGGTCGGGAACTGGAACAAATTCCAGCCTTGGAACGTGAGACACTCGCGGTTGGACAGGAAATTCCTGTTTACGTGATCAACCCTGAAGATCAGAGTGGAAATGTCATTCTGTCTTACACCCGGGCTCGCGAAGCCATCGGCTGGGAACTTGTCGAAAAAATGCAGGAAAGTAGTGAGGCTTTCGAAGGAAAAATCGAAGGCTATAACAAAGGCGGCCTGATCGTTTTGGTTCATGGTTTGCGTGGATTTATCCCCGCATCTCAAATCAGCATGGCTCGTCGCACTGCCGTACAAGGTGACACTCCTGACCGCTGGGCAAAGATGATTGGCGAAACAATCAGCGTGCGCATTATCGAAGTTGATCGCGCCCGCCGCCGCCTAATTCTCTCTGAACGAGCCGCCAACCCTGAAACCCGTCAATCTCTCAAGGAACGTGTTATTGAAGGTCTTGAAGAGGGCCAAATCTACACGGGACGCGTGACTTCAATTGCTGATTTTGGCGCATTTGTCAACGTCAACGGTGCCGATGGGCTTGTCCACCTTTCCGAACTTTCATGGGATCGCGTTCAGCATCCGAGCGAATTGCTGGAAGTCGGACAGGAAGTCAAGGTCAAGGTTATCAGCGTGGATAAGGAAAAGAAGCGTATTGGTCTTTCCATCCGCGCACTGCAGGGTGACCCCTGGAATGAAAAAGTTGCCAAGTTCAAGGTCGGACAACTGGTTGAAGGCACAATCACCCGCTTAACTAAATTTGGCGCATTCGCCAAACTTGAAGGCGATGTTGAAGGTCTGATTCATATTTCAGAATTAAGTGAAAATCGCATCAATCACCCGAAGGAATCGGTCAAAGAAGGAGATGTTCTCACTTTGCGAGTCATTCGCATCGATGAAGATCAACGCCGAATTGGCTTGAGTTTGCGCAAGGTAGACTCGGGGGCATACGCTGATATGGACATGAAAGCCTTGGCAGCGGAACTCTCCCCTGATACTGAAGAAGAGTAAAAAAGATAAAAAAGAGAGCGCATCCGCAGATGCGCTCTCTTTTTTTGAAATTTCAAAAACTAAAAATAATAGAGGCATATTGAATTATGAAGCATCTCATCGCTGACGCACATGAAGACCTGGCATATAACATCGTATCTTTCAACCGGGATTACACCCTACCTATGGAAGAAACTCGCCGCCGCGAGGAAGGAAGTTCGGTGGTTGAACATAATGGAGAAACTCTCCTCGGCTGGCGTGAATTTCAGCAAGGCAAAGTCGCTTTCATTTTTTCCACCATCTTCGCAGCTCCATTCAGGGGCGAAAAAAGCAAATGGGATTCACAGATTTACTCAACACCAGACGAAGCCCATCAACTTTATATGAAACAGATTGATATCTACGACCGGTTATTTGACAAACATCCCGATAAATTTACGCCTATACGAAATATAAACCAATTCGAACATACTCTTTCAGAATGGGAATCCTCAGAGGCAAACCCTGCCACCGGGTTGATCACCCTCATGGAAGGCGCTGAAGGCGTTCGCCACCCTGATGAACTGGAAGAATGGTGGGAACGAGGTGTACGCGTCATCGGTCCTGCCTGGAAATCAACCCGGTTTTGCGGTGGAA
Organism: Chloroflexota bacterium; assembly: GCA_021796315.1. The sequence goes on along the minus strand of JAJYOH010000137.1, from coordinate 9,309 downwards.
CCCGTGAACCTGGTCCCCTGACCCGCGAAGGTCATGATTTACTGCGCGCAATGGCACCGATTGGATTTACCCTCGATCTTAGCCATATGGCTTGGGAAGCCGCCTTGGAAGCGCTTGATTTATATGACGGTCCGATTATTGCCAGTCACGCAAACGCTCTCAAACAGGTCAAAAATGGCACTTTAAATCGCTTTTTGACCGATGAAATTATCGATGGCATCATCCAGCGAAATGGAGTGATTGGCGTCATTCCTTACAATAATTTCCTGATTGAGGGCTGGACGCCTGAGGATACCCGGGATATCGTCCCATTGGATATGGTGGCTGCTCAAATGGATTATATTTGTCAAAGGGCGGGAAATGCAAACCACGTGGGACTCGGCACCGATTTCGACGGCGGTTTCGGTTTGGAAAAGGTCCCGTTCGGAATAAACTCCATCGCGGATTTACAGGATTTGACGCCCCTGCTTGAATCTCGTGGTCATTCTGAAACAGATATATCCAAAATCATGGGTTACAACTGGATCGAATTATTGCGAAGGACTCTGCGAAAATGAGTGAAGAATTCCCGATAACCGATAACCCAAGTCGAATTTCCTCGGAGCGCATCCGCTTCGGTTTCCTCTTGAGTGCTTTTGGCTTATTGACCATGACTGTTGCCGCCAAGCCAGAATGGTTCAATCTGAATCAAAGTGCATCGGTTGGATTTCTTCAAATTGCGGTTTTCCTGATCGGGCTCGCGATTACTTGCGTTGGGGGGTTCATTGAACTCGCTGCGTTATGGGGGCAGAATGAAAGATCAATCCTGGCTGATATTGGCATCCGGTTAATCAGTACAGGTTTTGTGGTTGCCCTCTTTGCTGGCATGGCTGACATCCTGGGAATGACCTTTCAGCAAGCAATCAAACAACCCTTTTTTGGTCACTGGCAGGAAGCTGGAATGGAAGTTGGGATGGGAATCATCATGATTGGCTTATTAATGTTGATTCCTTACAAATATCTAACGAATCCAAAATTAAATTTATAAAAGCTATTGAAACGATTGCTATGTGTTGGAAGTTTGAAACTGTCCTTTTATTAAGAAATTCCTCAAGAACCACATCCGCCACAAGAAGGTCAAAGTCATTGCCAGATAATTACCCACTGGTTCATGAGCAGAATGAAAAAGTGGCTCGTATTTTGAGGGTCAATGATTACAACGGATAGGTTTCCTGGAATAACTGGCGTGGAATCTTTAAGAGGAATTCGATACGCAAACCAAGAAATAAATAAATTATTAACAAAACAAAAAGCGACGCACTCTTTGTAGTGCACCACTTTTTGTTAATTTTAAATAGTTAAGGGATCCAATTCGACAGCACAGTCACCACCATGTCAGGCTGGGTTGGATCATTAGTGATGAGATGCACTGCGAAGTTGTGCTTGCCATCCATGCCTTCGTGCATCATGAATGTACTGGATTCAATCGTGGTGTTTTCACCAGGCTTGAGGACCATCGAACCGATGGTCAATTTTGGCGGTCAGCACCCTTCCATGACTTGAATGTACGGTGCTTCCTTAAAACGCAGAGCACCATCGCCAGTATTGGTGACTTTGACGGCAAAAGTCTTGAGTGTGTCGAACTTGACATCACCATAGTCGATTTTCTGCTGGTCGACCACCAGTCGAGGCGTCCCAAGTTGAAGCGTCCCACCACCATCTCCCCCGCCAAACACGAAGAAGACTGCCACTGCAAAGAGTAACGCGCCTCCAATTACGAGTGACACTAGCAGTTTGGATGATATCTTCTTAGGAATGCGTTTCTTTTTATTCATGCCTTGCTCCTATTTGGAATAGTCAAACTGGAATGTGTAAAGGTAGGCGACCACGTCCCAGAGCTGATCATTGGTGAAAATGCTGCCCCACATCGGCATACCCGTACCCATGCCGCCTCGCAGGGTTTTGCCCTGCACAATGGCAGTCTTGGCTTCAAGTAGATGTTCGGGTTTTGTAAAATCGGTGGGCACCTGGATACCATGTTTATCCTGATTTTTCTCGCCAAGAGCTTTCATCTCATTGGCAAACTGCCCATCGCCTGCACCGGTTTTGCCATGACATGCGGCGCAATTGTCTTGGTAAAGCTGTTCGCCTTTCCCCAGGACATCTGGAGTCGAGTTCTTTTGCCAGATCAGCGCGACAACATCCCAGGTGTCATTTTCATCCAGGGAACCCACCGCAGTCTTCTCGGCGCGCAGTTTCTCGAAAGTTTCCAGAGGAGAATGGGATACATAAAAATCTCGAGTCAAATACAAGGCTGGGATCAAGTCTTCAAAGGCGGCGCCCCGCTTGGCAGACGGCTTCCGTGACCAGCTGGCGGACATTTCAGCGCCCATCGACTCGTGCTCATCATCCAGGTTAAGACCCAACCGTACATACAAGGGCGGCTCGGGTGCTGGTGTTGGCTCATCGCCCGCGACTTCGATCGTGCCGCGCATTCTCCAGAAGTTGATACTGGAAAATGTGGTGGAATAAAAGGTGTATGTGCCCGGTTTTTCGAAGGTCAGTGTAATGTCGACCGGTTGACCGGGCTTGAGTAACACCGGCTTCATTGAGTTTTGCCCAAGGGCGAAAGTATGCTCGACATCGTCCGAAACCAAACGGAGGCGCAATGGCTCACCCACACGCGCCTGGATATCTGCTGGCGTGAATCCGCCGTTCTCGGCGATACTTGCATGGATAGTTAATGGGGCGCGGAGCCAGGCCCAAGCCAGGATAATGCTCACCAACGAGAGACCGGCGAAAATCCAGAGAAGACTGCTGCGTTTCATCATGGCAGGTTGGAAGTTCCATATTTTAAATACGTCGAGTCAATCGCCGCGCGAATATCCCCCGGACTTTTTCCATTTCTGGTCATGCGCATCACATCCTGAGTGATATCCACGCAGATCGAGCAGCCGAGGGCGTGATTGTCGAATGTGAGCGTGCCTTTGTCATCAATGTTGGAGACATAGCAAGAGTAGTTGGAAGAGTGTCCTATTTCGCCACAGCCGCAATAACAGGGGATTTGTTTCATCAGATCAGGATTGGCGGCGACGAACTGGTAGGCCTGCTGGACCCTGACCGGTGCAGATTGCATTTCGATGGGCATCCCAGACACGGGGGCCATATTCAAGCTGGCTTGTTTCTTTGTGGTGGAACAGGCGGGCAAATTGGCAAGCATTAAAAAGCTCGCCAAAAGCATGATGGAAAATTTGCGCATTGAAACTCCAAAATTCATGATTATATGTGGTGATGTTACCCCCTTCAGACGCTTCCAATCAGGGCAGATTGGCGCAGATAGCAATAGGTAAAATTGCCTATTCGATAAAAAACTCACCACAAGACAGGTTGGATTTTGTCAGCTTGATTATCAGGCCGTGATTAGCACTCGAATCACAGTTCCTTGCTCAGAGGACATTATGGATAACTTGCCACCAATCAACTCGGCGCGCTCGTGCATTCCCAATAGCCCAAAATGACCGGCGGGAGCAAATTCCGCCGGGCTGCGGGGTGGTGTGAAACCTTTACCGTTATCACTAATTTCCAGCTTTACAGTGGTGGGTTGAAATTCAAGATGGATGCGCGTCTCCGTCGCTTCGGCATGACGGGAGACATTGCTCAAGGCTTCCTGCGCGACGCGGAACAGGGTCAATTCGGCGGCGGCATCCAGGCGGCGCTCGGTTCCGACCTGGGAAAAATCCAAATTAAAACCCAGCTGAGTGCTCTCTTTTGCCAGAACCTCCAGCGCCGTAACCAGACCGAAATCTTCCAGGTAGATCGGGCGCAGGGCGCGGGTCAGACGACGCAGTTCATCGATTGAGTTGCTGGAAAGAGTCTCCAATTCAGCCAGCGACTTTTTGATCTCATCATCTTCGGTTTTCATTTGCACCAGTTGGACTCGCTGGTGTAGGGCGATCAACGATTGGAGCGTCTCATCATGCAGTTCACGTGCCAGGCGGCGGCGCTCGTCCTCCTGACCACGGGTAATGGCGCCGATATAGTTGCGCAGACTGCGCTGAGAATCCTGAACCTTCTGTGCCATGTGGATCAGTTCATTTTGCAACTGGCGGATTTCCTGCACTCCGCCAACCGGGCTTTCGATGGCGGCTAAATTTCCCCAAGCCAGATCGACAGCGCGTTTTTCTAGTTTTTGCAAGGGTGCAACGATCTGCGAGGCGCCAAACCAGAGTGCCACCAGCGTAAACGCCAGCAAGGGGATTAATATCAGTGGGATTAACTGTGTTAGACGCAGGTAAGGGGTGTCCACATCTTTCCATGGTTCCTCGATCACCAACGCCCACGCTTGCCCGCCAGAGTAGCCGGGCGGTGAAACCGGGCTGTATGCCACCACATGCTCCATTGTGGGGGTCGACATATAAGTGAAGCCGTTCTGACCTTTCAGCGCTTCCGCCACACCGGGATGTTGGGAGGGGTTTCCCTCCCAACTCTGGTTGCCGATGCGCATCAGCATCTCGCCACTGGGATTTATCAAAAACGCTGCCGCGTCGCCGGATATTAGAAACCCGCTGCCAACTACTTCACGCACCAGTGGCTCCAACGGAACAAGGTTTACCGCATACCCACCTTTCAGTGATTTGGCGACAAAAACGAAAATCTTTTCACTGCCTTTTTCAAGCGATTGAATTTCGCCAGTTTTGAAAGTCACCTCGTTCAGGAGGCTCCTGGCATCGCTCTCCCCCGAAAAAGCCAGCAAAACACCCTGCGCCGAAAACAGCGCCAGGTTTTTGCGCGCGTAATTATGCTCAACCACAAAAGCTTCCAGTGTCAGGCTAGCATCGCTTTGCATCGCCAAAACATTGGCAACATCCTGCTCGTATTGAATTTTGTTCTCCAGAAAGTTTGCAGCTGTTTCCACGGCGCGCAAATCCCGTTCGGCTACCATCGTGCGCATCGCGTCTTGATGTAGACCGACACTCATCAAGGTTGCAGCCAACGACAGGATGGCAAATGGCAAAATCACCAGTAGGAACAACTGCGTTGGCAGCCCGCGCCAGATTTTGGATGCTCCAAGAATTTTATCCATCCGTCGCAGCAATATTCTGTGAGATCCAGTTCAGCGAGAGGGCTCGCATGACTGCCTCGGTCCGGCTAGCCGCTTGTAGTTTGTCGAAAATATGCGCCAAATGCCCCTGCACAGTCCGGTCACTAATATTGAGTTGGATGGCGATCAGTTTATTGGTCAGCCCTTTGGCCACTAACACCAGCACTTCCATTTCTCGATCGCTCAAAGCGGTCACCGCCACGGCGGGCGGATGCGCAATGCGCGCCACAAGTTTTTGCGCGATGACCGCATCCACCACTGATTTCCCGGCATAGACATCCCGAACTGCCTGAACGATTTCCTGCGGCGCAGCAGTCTTGAGCACATACCCGTTCGCTCCGGCCTGTAGCACACTCAAGGCGTAGGGCTCATCATCGTAAGCTGTAAGGATCAGCACTCCCAGGCGGGAATGGTAAGCGCGGATCCAGCGAGTGACATCGATTCCAGTCATTTGGGGCATCTGGATGTCGAGCACCGCCACATCGGGTGGATTCCGTTCAATCAATCGGATGGCTTCCGCCCCGTCACCAGCTTCCGCTTCAACGAGAATATCTCCAGCTGTTTCCAAAAACTGCCTGATCCCAGCCCGGACAACGGCATGGTCATCGGCCAGCAAAACACGGATTTTGGTGGGAGAGTCGTTCATTGCACGATTGTATCAAGAAAAAGGTTCGGAAAATACTTTGGATTCCGAACCCTTTTCCCCAAGGCTGAGATTATTTTTTATGATCCTGAACCTGTGTCAAAACGACAACAACCACGACAACCAACCCAACGAACAACAGCAGGCCAAAACCCAATCCAAATATCATCATGATGAAATCCTTTCTCTATGCTGTCATTGTATCGCCGTGATCAGTGGTCTGCCAGCGCAGGTTAGCGCATGCTGCCAGAAGCAATTTGGCCTATTACATGCGCATCGCCATTGGCAGAGTGAACAAAACAACATTGAGAATTCCCAGGCATATCATCAGCACGGCGTAAGGCGCAAAGGTCGCCCAGACTGCGCTGCCCTGGTGGTTGGATTTGGCAATCCGATAGACAATATACAACGAACCGAGAAAGCCCAAACCAATCAGCCCAAATTGCAGCATTTGAATGACAGGGAAACTAACCAGTACGGGGGAGGCTCCATGCGATTCCATCCCGAAAAGCCCCATGCCAGTATAGAAAATGGATTTACCTTCGGCCAGCAGGTGGAACAGGTTATGGGCAATATGCCCAGCCATATCCAGGGCGATGATGGCATAACCGAAGCGAGTGAAGTTATCGACAATCGAGCTTTTGTTGAGCTTCGACGCGACCAGGGAAGCCAGTCCGAGCAAAGCAACAGGCAAGATGATCGCCATTGCGAAGGTTATCGAAAAAGTCACATAGTAATTGGAGGTCCCGGTCACTTTTTCCAGCCAGGAGAGAACCGAAGTCCAAACTTTGAGCATGGTCACGTTCTGGACAAAGACTATTCCCATGATAACGGCCGAAAGGAAAGCTGCTTCAAGCTTTGGCTTGCGCACGAACCAGAGTTCCTGGGTTGGTGGGCGCAGAGTCAATTGAATCGAGTCGTTCGGGCAGCTTTTGATGCAATTAGCACATAAAACGCAGTTGGCGCTGGAAGTCATCGTTTTGGGGAATTCAAAGAGTGGGCAACCAGGTGTTTTTTCGTTGCCTTTGTAACAGGAAGCCGTCGTGCAGGTGCTGCATATCTCAGGAGTGCCGCGAAGTGAGAGCATTCCAGCCTGGGCATAGTTGCCGGCCAGCCCACCCAGGAAGCAGACGCTCCTGCAAAATGTGCGTCGCTCAAAGAATGCGCCAGAGGCCACCACTCCCGTGGTTAGGGTCAGCAACAGGATGCCCGAACCAACCGGATTTTCAACCACCCCCCAAACGTGATCGCTCCAAGTTATAAAGATGAAAAGCGCATCGATAATCCAGACGCCATATTTTTTCAAAAAACGCGGAATCCGCCGGTTATTGCCTACAAACTTTTGCACCAGGTCATTGATCGTGGCAAACGGACAAATGGTGCACCAAAAACGGCCGAGAAACAGGAAAATGATCGGGATGAGAGGCCACCACAGCACCCAGGTCAGCGCGGTACCGAAGTTTTCGTGTGCAGCAGACGGCCCGAGCAGCAATTCGAACATGATCACCATAAAGACGATCAGGGTCGGCCACTTGAAAATGCCGGGATACCAACGGCTACGCAAAAAATATTTGACCCAAGGGGTTTTTAGCAGATTTCCAGATGAAGGTGGGTTAGAAAGTTGAGTGGTCATAAAAATTCTCCATTAATTTCAGGCAACAGCGGATTTGCGTTTGGTAATCGCGGCAGCACCGATCAGGACGATATTAAGGCTGACAAATCCAGCCAGGAGAGCGCCTCCAGCCGAGCCGCCGGTCACATCCACCGGGAAATCAGCCTCGAGCGCCTCGCCGTTGATGTTCAGGTGGGCAGTCAACATCCAATGTCCGGAAGTGGAAAAAGCAATCTTTCCGGCATATTCACCGGCTGTTTCACCCGACGCGAGCATTACTGTCAACGTTTCAACTGGGTGTGCAGTCTCGGGGGTTTCCACCCCAGCCGTCGGCGAAGCTTCCATGCCTCCCATCCCAGATATCCCGCTGGAATGAGCAACAGTCGGCGCAGGAGTGGAATTCATCCCATCCATACCGCCCATCGCAGGTTTTCCGCTTTGCATGTTTTCTTGGTGTTGCTGAGTCTCTTCGACTGGCATTGCAATAATTTCCACCTGCGTATTGCTAACGGGCAATCCCATTCCATCCAGAATTTTGATATGAAAGGAATTTTCTCCCTTTTTGACTGGTTCTGCAAAAACCATGTTGACCTCGTAGCCACCAACCCTTATTGTGGTTTCCTCACCTCCGCCGTTAGCAAATGCTGCAGCAGGCAGCATCAGCGCCAACAAGGCAATTGAAACACCGCACATCAGCCATCGAACCAGTTTTGTTTGAACCATTGTCCATTTCCCTTCACAAGTTAAGATGTTGAATATTACTTGCCTGTGAATTGCGAACAAAGCGTCAATTGGCGCACTGCAGGATAGGCTTAATGGCTTATGTACAAAGGCACTTATCGAGGTTGTCATCACGCAAGTGGATTCAAAAAAGGCTGGCGGAGCATTCTCCACCAACCGTAAACCTGACACAACTGTTGTTCAAGATGTTCGATCTCGATGTCATAAATTTATCGAGGGCTTTGTAAAAAACTTCCCGACAGGCTTCTGTTCAGAAATAAACGATTTTGTCTATGGTTTCCGCATTCAGATAAAGGATTGGGTCTTAAAGTATGCCGCTCCAGGCGTTAGTGAACCCAAGTATTTTGAGCACTTCATCATGGAGCGAGAAAGATCCCCGCTACTTGATGGTCTGATTTGTTTCAGCAAGGCATGAATATATTAAGCGTGAAGGCGCAGAAAGATCTTGCAACTTCACGCTTTAGCTTAAAGAAAGTTAGCTTGGTCAAAAATCAATTTGACCAAGCTTAATATTATTTACCTTACTTGACAATATTTTCTACCGGAGTAAGCTTGATTGTAAAATTCAAATAGCATTAGTGCCCCCACAGGAATTCGAATCCTGGTCATAACCTTGAAAGGGTTGCGTCCTAACCACTAGACGATGGGGGCATTTCTTAAGCGGGCAGGATTTTATCATTTCCCACTTCAATGGTCAAGCGTTTTACTGCTCCAATTTTTCCTTCAAATCCTTCGATTTGTATGGCGACCGTTTCAAAACGAAAATTACACCGGGTTGGGGAATCAACCATTCTTCAACCAGGAGAAAGGACCATTTAAGCCCTTAATTAATCTGTAGAACTGGGACGGCTCTGCCCGCGTTGAGTTGGCGGTATCCTGTGAGGTGGACGATTTGGGATGGTTGTTTGACCTGCATTTGGGCTTAAAAGGGTGGTGAGCCAATTTACCGCCCGGTCATCATATTCACGTTTTCCACAAACATCACAAACCCAAGCAGGAAACTGGGGAACAGTCACCAATTCATCATCCAACCAGGTGAAATAGGTGATAAACCTCAGGTGCATCATTCCTGCTTGACATTCATTGCAGGTTACTGAAATTGCATCGTTTGGATCACTCATGGTATCCTGCTTCCTGAAGGATGGATATCCCTGCACTCGCTCCCAATCGATTTGCGCCAGCCAAAATCATTTTATTCGAATCCGCCAAGGTTCGAATTCCTCCAGCTGCCGG
>JAJYOH010000601.1 GCA_021796315.1 Chloroflexota bacterium | reverse complement strand
ACATACGGAAATATCTCTGCAGCCAGCATCGGCGCGGTGCAGCGCAGTCTCTTAACGCTGGACCAGCAGGGTGGAGGCAAATTCTTCGGAGAGCCCGCCTTGAATCTGGAAGATCTGATCCACACGGATTCGAAGGGCCGCGGGACGATCAATATTCTGGCAGCAGACAAATTGATGTTAACGCCCAAAACCTACGCAACTTTTCTACTCTGGCTGCTTTCCGAACTTTTCGAGCGACTGCCCGAAGTAGGCGATTTAGAGAAGCCGAAACTCGCTTTCTTCTTTGATGAAGCACATCTGCTATTCAACGACGCGCCAAAAGCCCTGCTCGAGAAGATCGAGCAGGTTGTAAGGCTGATTCGTTCCAAAGGAGTGGGCGTGTACTTCGTCAGCCAGAATCCACTGGATATCCCGGAGATGGTGCTTGGACAGTTGAGCAACCGTGTACAACATGCTCTGCGCGCTTTTACACCGCTGGATCAAAGGGCCGTGAAATCAGCCGCTCAGACTTTCCGCAGCAACCCGAAGCTAGATGTTGCCAAGGTTATTACGGAATTAAGCGTTGGTGAGGCCTTAGTTTCCTTGCTGGATGAAAAGGGTATGCCAGGTATTGTTCAGCGCGCTTTCATGTTGCCGCCAACCAGCCAGATCGGGCCAGTGTTGCCTGAGATACGCCAGCAAATCATCAAAAGTTCCCCTGTCTATGGCCGCTATGAGCAAGTTATTGATCGCGAGTCGGCGTACGAAAAACTTCAAAGCCGGACAACTACAACTGGTCCAGCCACAGTCGGTCAGACTCAAGCAAAGTCTTCAGAAAAGCACAAAAGCAGCAAGCCGGAACCGACCGCATTAGATCAGGCGCTCAAAGTTGTAAATAGTCCGGCAGGGCGACAAATCCAACGTGAGCTTGTACGTGGCTTGATGGGATCACTGCTTGGTACAAGCAGCAGACGAAGATAACAACTAAAACCGCGTGAGAAATGAACCCGATCATAAATCGGGTTCATTTTGTTCTCTTACAGGAATCGTCACGGAACAGACATTGGATCAATCATGGTTTTCTCAAAATCTAGGCTTTTGAGTTTGCACCCGCTTCGCCATCGAAGACAAGAAACGGCCCATCGCATCAGGGAAATAGCGCATGGCGACGATTCCAAGATCGGAGCCGAAGTCCGGTGTGATGATCGGATTCGTGCGCCCGACTTTTTTCGCCAGCTTTCTTCCGACTTCATTTGGATCGGCCATTATTTCCAACGGCACGCGCAGCGGTAAAGCGGACTTCGTCCGCGTCAGAGGCGGATGCATCAGGTTAACGGTGATTCCGAAATCGCTCAATTCCAAGGCGAGAGTCCGGGTGAGAGATTCAATTGCGCCTTTCGTGGAAGCGTAACCGGAGATGCCAGGATAACCCGTGATGCCAACGCCTGAACTGAAATTATGAATCACACCGTGTCTCTGCTTCTGCATGACGGGCAACACGGCTTTGATAACATTCAGATAACCAAAGTAATTGACTTCAAACTCGCGGCGCGTTTCATCCAAGCATCGTTCCATAAATGGCTCGAAGATTGCGAGACAAGCATTGTTGATAACGATATCTACGCTGTCCCACATTTGTACGACTTCATCCACAACCGACTTTACTCGATTCGTATCAGTAACATCGCATACCTGGCTGAAAAGGTTGGGATGAGATTTGAGATTCTCAAGTGAAAGATCAAGCGCGGCGACGCGGTCACCCATTTCGATCAACGAATTTGTTATGGCCAGGCCAATCCCATTATTTGCGCCCGTGATAAGAACGACTCGATTCATATTTTTCCTTACTCTGTCATGCTTTCAGCGCGTTGTTTGATGCCAAGTAACATGCCTCGCTCCATAATGAAGACTCCCGGATGAATAATGTCCCAGAACCCGCCGACAGCCATTGTGCGCGTCCGCAGAATCAAACGTGTCGTTCCATCGGCTTGCAGAGTCAGAACGAATTGCCATAAGTCCACCCATTTGCCATTTTCCTGGTGTCCCATCACGATTGTTTGATTGGGCTCGATTTGTGCAACGATATATGGTGACGGAGGTTCATTCGGGCACATCTTGACGAGGTCGCCGACTTTCAAATTCTGCCATTCTTCGTGGATGCGGTCTGCGTTAATCAGTTCGCAACGAAGGATATTTGTTTCAAAAAAGCTATAACTATACATGCCGCCTTTGCCTGCGCCCAATTGGACAATCCACGGATAGATTTGTTCAGGCTTCGCATTGATCGTCACCGCGCGGTTCACAAAACTGGCTGGATGAACCACTAATTCGTCACCCGGATACGTAGCTGCGACTTCTTGACCAGTCGCGCCCCAACGATCCATCCATGGCGTGAGCAAAATAGTCATTATCACGCCAACAAGAGCCAACGCAAAAAGAACACCAATTATCTTCAGAAATTTTTTCATGGTCGATTCCTTCCTTTTAATTATCTTAACACTATCTTTGCACTTTAACAGAAGTTGAATAGAAAGGCACGGCTCAAAGCGGGATAATAAGGTTGGTGATGACCTAATCTCGAGGTGAGCCATGCCCAAGCCAATTGTATGTCTGTCCGAGGAA
>JAJYOH010000136.1 GCA_021796315.1 Chloroflexota bacterium | reverse complement strand
CGGTCTCGGTTTTTCTATTGCACGGCGCGAACTTCCTCACGCTCAAGCTGGACGGTGAGCTGCGCGAACGCGTCCGCGGCTGGTCGAAGAAAATTTTCTGGGCTACGATTGTTCTCGTGCTCATCCTGACCATTGGCACATTTTTCTTCACGGACATGGTCTCACGCATTGGTTACAACCCCGGCGTTATCCCGATTGCGGCGGTGGTGGTCCTGGCACTGACAGGCTACTTCATCAACCGAAGAATGGAGGGCTGGGCCTTCATAATGACATCGCTGAACATCATCCTTACACAGATCACTTTCTTCCTCATCATGTTCCCGCGCGTAATGATTTCCAGCACCAATCCTGATTGGAGCCTGACCATCTATAACGCGTCGTCATCACAATACACACTGTCGGTGATGAGCATCGTCGCCTTGATCTTCGTCCCCATCGTACTCGCCTATCAAGGTTGGACGTACTACATGTTCCGCAAACGCATCAGCACCGATAAGAAAAGCCTGGTTTATTAGTCTGAGTCAGATGGAGCAAGCACTTACAGTTTTGCTTGCTCCATTCTTTTTCTAAAGTTCGTCATAAATTTGTGATGCAGTGCGAAACAAAGGAGCATGATATGGCAAAAGTCGTTGTCATTGGCGCAGGTTTTGCTGGGCATACTGCCGCCCTGTATCTCGGCAATCAACTTGGCAAAAAGCATGATGTGACAGTGATCAGCAACCGTGATGTGTTCAGTTATGTTCCTTCGTGGGTTTGGGTCGGCGTTGGACACATGAAGCCGGAGAAAACCGTCTTTAAACTCAAACCGGTATATGACCGGATGAGCACAAAGTTCGTCCATGCCGCAGCTAAGGAAATTCATCCGGACGCGGGCGATCAGTTTGTGATTGGCGAGGAAATCGGCACCGGCAAGCAAGTCTGCCTCGATTACGATTACCTTGTTGTCGCACCGGGACCGCTACTGAACTTTGCTGGCACGCCCGGCCTCGGACCTGATGGCGGCTTCACCCACTCCATCTGTTCCCTGCCCCACGCCATCAAGACTCGCGATGCGTACCTCGCGTTATGTGAGCGCATAAAGAAAGGCGAGAAAGTTAAGATCGTAATCGGAACGGGCCACCCCGGCGCAACATGTCAAGGCGCGGCATTTGAATATGTCGTCAATGTTCATAAGGATTTGGTCAAGAAGGGCCTGCGCGACAAAGCCGACATCTTGTGGATTTCCAACGAACCGGCGCTTGGTGACTTCGGTGTTAACGGTGTGCAGGTCAAGCGCAGCGGTCACGTACTGAAGAGCGATGAATTCATCCGCTCCGTGTTCAACGATCATGGCATCCGTTATCAAACACAAACTGGCGTGACCAAAATCGAAGAGGGTAAGATTTATTGGCAGAACTATGAAGGCGAGGAGGGCGCAACTGAGTTCGACTTCGCCATGCTCATCCCGCAATTCAAAGGCCAGCCTATTAAGTACATCGCCAAAGATGGAACGGACATCACATCCAAATTAACCAATCCCGCGGGTTTTGTGTTAGTAGATGGAAAATATGGATTATCTTATCCTGAACTTTCGCAAACGCCCGAGGCTTGGCCTGCTAAATATCAAAATCCAACCTATCCTAATATCTTTTCAGCGGGCATTGCCTTCGCGCCTCCTGGCTCCATTTCCAAGCCATTCACGAACAAGAATAATGTCGCCATTACGCCTGCTCCGCCGCGCACCGGAATGGTCAGTGGGATGATCGGGCGCGTGGTCGCAATGAACATTGTGGACATGATCGAAAAAGGTCAGCCAACGCACAGCGAACGCATGACTGAAATGGTCGCGGCTTGCATTGCATCCATGGGCGATAATCTTTGGGACGGTAACGCGGTGACCATCGTGATGCGCCCCGTTGTCCCTGACCGCAAACAATACAAAAACGAATACGGGCGTGACCTCTTCATCTCGCATCTCGAAATGGGTTTGAGCGGCGCGTGGATGAAGTTCATGCTCCATCACACCTTTATTTGGAAATTCAAAGCCCTGCTCGGCTGGAAGCTGATTCCTGAATAGGAGACTGACATGGAAACCGAACAACAATTTTCCAAGTCCGAAAAATTCTGGATGAACTTTAAACTTTATCAATTATGGCGTTTCATCGTTTTGAACATCAAGGTTTATACCGTTGCCGTTCAGAGCAAGTGGAAATAGCCGCCTCTTTTATAATTGGAAGGTTGATCGCTTCACAGCTTCAACCTTCCATCTTTTTATTAACCTGACACTTTTCCATGCATCGCAGACTTCTGACCCTCGCCCGTGACTCGCGCGTCTCTCTTGCCTTAACGATTCTCTCCGGATTTTTTATCGGACTGCTGGCCATTGGCCAGTCCTACCTCGTTAGCACTACCGTTAATGATGTCTTCCTCGAGAAGCAGACTCTGCTCCAGGTCGCGCATTGGATGCAATTGTTGTTCATTGTTATCGCCGCGCGCGGACTCTTAACGTGGCTTAACGAGGTCGCTGCGAACGCTGTCGCTGTACGCGTCAAAACGGATTTACGCGAACGACTCTTTACTCATATTCTCGCGCTCGGTCCCGCTTTCAGTCGAAGCGAACGCACGGGCGAACTGACCACCGCCGCGGTTGAGGGAATCGAAGCGCTGGACGCGTACTTTAGTCAATATCTGCCGCAATTAGTTGTCAGCACGCTTGTCCCCGTCAGCGTTTTGATTTTAGTTTTTCCACTTGATCCGTTGTCGGGCGTTGTCCTTTTATTGACCGCACCGCTGATCCCATTTTTCATGTACATGATAGGCCGCGGCGCGGAAGTCGTGACCAAGCGCCAATACGAAACATTGAGCCGGCTCTCAGCGCACTTTCTCGACAGCCTGCAAGGATTGACCACGCTCAAACTTTTCGGGCAGTCCAAAGCGCAGACTCGAAATATCGCCAAAGTCAGTGATCAGTTCCGCGACACGACGCTAAAAGTTTTGCAGGTCACCTTCCTTTCAGCCTTCGCGCTCGAATTGCTCGCGACGATCAGCACCGCCATCATCGCCGTTGAGGTTGGCTTGCGTTTGCTTTATGGACAGATGCAATTTGACGAAGCATTATTTTTGTTAATTCTCGCACCCGAATTTTATTTGCCACTTCGCATGTTAGGGTTGCGCTTCCATGCGGGCATGGCAGGGACAAGCGCAGCAAGAAGAATATTTCAGATTCTCGACATGCCAGTTGTCAGTAATCAGTATTCAGTGACCAGTGATGAATCAGCGGCTAAAATTTCTTCAATCAATTTTGAAAATGTTTCCTTTATCTATCCATCGGAAAACAAACCCGCCCTGCAAAATATCAACCTGACGATTTCGCGCGGCCAACACATTGCGCTGGTCGGCAAAACAGGCGCAGGAAAATCAACACTTGTCAATCTTTTGCTCGGCTTCATCCATCCCACATCAGGCACAATCATTACCAACAACGATAGCCCACTTACCACTTACCACTTACCAACTTACATCGCCTGGGTTCCGCAGCGGCCCTATCTTTTCCACGACACACTTGCCGCGAATATTCGTCTCGGAAAACCGGATGCGACCAACGAAGAAGTTGCATCCGCCGCACAAGCCGCACATTTGGACGATTTCATTGAATCGCTTCCAGAAAAATATGAAACAGTCATCGGCGAAGGCGGCGCGCGTCTTTCAAGCGGACAAGCTCAACGTCTCGCTCTCGCCCGCGCATTCCTCAAAGATGCTCCCTTTCTGATTCTTGATGAGCCCACGTCAAGTCTCGATCCAGAAACAGAGTCGTTACTTGAAGAATCTACGCACCAATTGATCCAAGGCCGAACCGTCATCACCATCGCGCATCGTTTGAACACAATTTTCAACGCAGACCAAATCCTGGTTCTCGAAGAAGGTTGCATCGTTGAAACCGGCACACACCGCGAATTGTTGGCGCGCAACGGCATTTATGCAAAGATGGTGAATACACATGAAGTGAAAAATGAAAAGAGAGAAATAAAAAGTGAGAATGAAATTTTAAATCTTCCTCAAGCTTCTAACTTCTCACATCTTGCAACTTACGCAGAATCTTCAAACCTTCAAACTCTTAAACATTCTAACCGAAACAATCAGCAGTCTACTATTTTCCGCTTACTTCAATTTCTCAATGGTTCCTGGGGCTGGGTTGCCCTTTCCGTTTTGCTCGGCAGTTTTACCATCGGCAGCAGCGTCGCGTTGATGGGCACATCGGCGTGGCTCATTTCGGAAGCTGCGCTTCATCCGTCCATCGCCGCGCTCGAAGTTGCCATCGTCGGCGTACGTTTCTTCGGCATCGCCCGTGCGGTCTTCCGTTATCTTGAACGGCTCGTTTCGCACAACGTCACATTTAAATTATTGGGCCGCCTGCGTGTTTGGTTCTATGAAAAGATCGAGCCGCTTGCCCCTGCGCGTCTGATGGACTACCGCGCGGGCGATTTGCTGGCGCGCATCATCGGCGATGTGGAAACGTTGGAAAATTTCTACGTGCGCGTCGTGGCTCCGCCATTGACCGCGATCCTCGTCGCGATTGGCACATCCATTTTTCTCGCTTCGACCAACCCGCAGCTGGCCGCGCTCTTAATTGGCTTCTTCCTGCTCCTCGGCCTGATCCTGCCCATCCTCGCACAAATGATGAGTCAGCGCCCCGGCGTTGACATGATCACGCGCCGCGCGGATTTGCATGTTCAACTCGTAGATGGCATTCAAGGTTTGGCCGACATCTTATCTTTTGGACGCAGGGATGACCGTCTCGCACAAATAAAAAGTATTAGCAAAGATTACGGTGACTCGCAGCGACATATGGCGCGCATCAGCGGAATCTATTCTGGATTGACAGCATTCTTTACAAACCTTGCTTTGTGGCTGGTATTGCTGCTTGCCATCCCACAAATTAACTCGGGTCATATTAATGGAGTGATGCTGGCAACGCTGGCATTGGTCACATTGTCTTCTTTCGAAGCGGTAACTCCTCTGCCCATCGCCGCCCAAATGTGGACCAGCACGCGCGAGGCGGCGCGGCGTTTGTTTGAAATAGTTGATGCAGAGCCGGCAGTGAAAGATGATGTTCGGCATTCGAAACTCAATAATCGAACATCGAATCCCGAATTATCGAGCATCAAATTTTCTAATTTATCCTTTGCCTATCCAAACCAGTCCACTCCTGCATTGCAAAATGTCAGTTTCAA
The DNA here is from genome assembly GCA_021796315.1 of Chloroflexota bacterium. Next base: position 6,168 of record JAJYOH010000136.1, on the reverse strand, counting down.
TCTTGATGCAGGGAAAACTCTAGCCATCGTCGGGGCGAGCGGCGCGGGGAAAAGTACGCTCGCCAATTTGCTGCTCAGATTCTGGGAGTATGAGTCGGGAGAAATCTGCCTGGACGGAGAATCGCTCAAAGCGTACGCGCCGGATGAAGTCCGCGAAAGAATCGCTTACGTCTCGCAGAATACATATTTCTTCAATACATCGGTTTATGAAAATCTGCGGATGGCGCGCCGGCGCGTCACGCGGGAAGAAGTCGAAGCCGCGGCACACGACGCACAGATCCACGATTTCATCATGGGTCTTACAACAGGCTATGACACGTTGATCGGTGAACAGGGACTGCGCTTGAGTGGAGGCGAACGCCAACGGCTCGCCATTGCGCGTGCCATCATCAAGGACGCGCCGGTTTTGATCCTAGATGAACCCACTGCAAATCTTGATCCGTTAACCGAGAAACTTGTGCTCGAAACTCTATTCAAATTGATGAGCAGAAAAACATCATTGCTGATCACACATCGCCTGATCGGACTTGAAAATGTAAACGAGATTTTAGCAATGAGTCATGGAAAGGTTATCGAACGCGGAACGCATGCACAGCTTTTCCGTCAGGATGGCTTGTATCGCCGCCTATTGGATTTGCAGAATCGCATCCTTGTCGAATCACCTGTTTAACAAAATTCAGCGCCGATGCTATACTTGCGCTCAATGATTCGGATTTGCAATTGCGTGGCGGAGGAGAATCGTGTCGAAGAGTCGCAGGAAACAAAAGAAACAATCCCTGACAGGAAAGCCAACTGAAGCATCCGCGAAAAAGTTGAATAGCAGACGCGGCTCACCCGTTTGGCGATTCAACTATTTTCGATCTGCCGTTTTGACCAGCTTATTGAACGACCTCTATAATCTCGAACGGATCGGCATCGAAGATGAACACTGCAAGAAAATCGCGGCATCATTGAGTTACTTCAGTAATGCCGCGACCGATGTTCCATCTGCTGGGCCTTTCATGGGGCCACTTTACAAAGATATTGAAAAATTTATCGAGCTATATCAGGCATGGAACGACATCAAAGGCAGGGATTTGGAAGCGGCCGCGGCACGTCGCGAGCTTCGCCTAAAGTTGATGGCCCAGCGCCAGAAAATCACGGACAAGACTCGACAGCTTCAATTCGCCATCCAAGAAAATGTGGACACTCAATTGATGAAGTCTGGTTTCGATGCGCTGAGCGAACTGATCACCATGGTACCTGATCTGTTAAGCAATTTAGGGAAAGCGTTGGGGGAATTTGCCAAACGAGGCGGAATTCTGCAAATTTGAACACAAGCATAAAGGAGTTTCCTGCGCGGAAACTCCTTTATGCTAATATGACTGAGTCACCAGTCTATACGTTGGTCAGGCTATCGTTGATCGTGCTGAAAGTGTTGCCGATGATTGGGCCTAGGATCATTAGCGCCGCGATAACAACAATGGCGACCAAAACAAGAATCAACGCATATTCGACCAGACCCTGGCCTCCTTCCTTCGGTGCAAATAACATGGCAGTATCCTCCTTTCTTTTTGATTTCCCTGGGCAAACCAGAGAGTTAATATTCATGCCCCTTAACTCAACCGACAAGTCAGCCCACAAAAAACTATCTGCGATACTGGCTTGCGATAAAGCTCATAAGTTGGCCAAGCTGGAATTGATCGAGCTAAAAGTATTGCCAATGGCCGGCCCAAGAATCGTCAAAGCCGCAAAAACGACCACAGCAACCAACACCAAAACCAAGGCATACTCAACCAAGCCTTGGCCTTTCAACTGGCAGGAAAATAACATAGTAGCCCTCCACCTCAATTCACAACCTTTGCAACCTCGTCACAATTCTTCTAAAAATTAATTGGGTACGTATTCCGAAAAATAGCTAAACCGATTTCGTTATTATCGTTTTCCTGACTCAACAAATACTTTTCCTCGAATTGGCGGATCCTTACCGATATATTCCAGCGGTGTTTGTCCCCGGATCAGTCGGCTGTTCGGATGAGTCATAAATAAAATTGAAATTGTTGCTGCCGCTCAGGGTTATCGTATATCCGATAATCTGACTGTGAACGCCTGGGTTCGAGCTGGATGTGCCATTGATGGTTATGTCGCAATAAGGTGCAATAATGGCTCCAGTAAGACTATCAGCAGTATTCCCGTTGATGATGCAAGATGGGATGGGATTGCTGGGATACGTAAAGTCAACATAAATGAGATAGCCTTTGTAATCACCGGTCGTGGGCGCACTGAGATTCAACGTGCCACCTTGGAAGTCAAACGAACCATCTGGCATGATGTAGATAAAGACGCCATTTCCACTGAGCACGGTATTGGGGCTGCTCACCTTGACCACATTGGAAACGCAGTAAACTCCCGGTTCCATGATGATATTGTTATATTGTTGGGTAGGCGGAGGGAAGCTATCATAGTAGCCCGGATAAACGTCCACGGTTTTAATTTGACTTAGGTCTGGGGTAGGCGCGTGGGGGATGACGCCACATTCTGCAGGTGGTTGTGCTGCAAATGGATATGGAGGCGGAAAGTCAACCTGTTGTGCTGAACCATTGGGAGCTGGGGAAATCTGCCCAGAGCAGGAGCTTTGCAGATTCGATCCACCTACTACGCTAATTCCGCCGCCCGTAATATTTAACGTTGTATTACAGCCATTTTGATTGAAGGCACAACCCGAGTTATCGGAATTGACGAAGATTCCACCACCACTTACATTCACCGTGCCGCTGCCCGCGACAATGAAGCCCGCATTAGTCCCGCAATTGGAGCCGGTGTTTCCTGGGGCCAGCGAAACAAGAGAGTTCCCGCCATAGAGTGGACCGGCAGCCCTATAATCTGACAGAGCCACCGCTTCCACCCGGTTATGCGTTTGTCCAATGCCGATCACCTTTGCAAAAAAGGTATTTACATTTGTAGTGATAATAACTTGAATATAGTTGTGAGGATCGCAAGGCATATTGTTGCAAGTGGCATAGGGCCCATCAACCGGCGGGGAATGGACTTCAACATCGTGATTGGTGAGATCGCGACCATATCCGTTGCTATCTGCCCGGTCCAAAGCTGCGAGCACAACTGCATCCCAACATGGTGAACTTGTTCCGGATGGTGGCTCAATGCAATCTGATGGCGACGCAGGAGGAATTCCAGGGGAACCTTTTTCAAGATTGTTCCTCATCACTGCCCCGGCCAAGGCGGCTGTATCCGCGGCGTTCTGTGCAGCCCGACGGTCAGCGAATGTATTACTGCCATCAATCGCCAGCCCTGTGATCGCGATCAGCACAACCATGGCAAATGCAATGATAACCAAAGCCTGACCGCGTTCACTGATGTCTTTGAACTTCATATAAGACTCCTCTACAGGACGGTTACGTCAGAAGCGTCAGACAAAATCATAAAGAGGCTAATGGGGAGACTCTGTGACAGAAAGATCAATATCTCCCATTATTGTCCGCGAAGCGGACGAGGAGACAGTTTTCGATGTCAGCGGAACAAAGGTGAGAATTGGGCTGTAATCATAGGTTACCGCTACATTGATCCGATCTCCTGATGCTACGCTAAATGCAGGAGGACAACCCTCTTGCCAATTGATCGGGATACCGCTTGCGTCCAACCCCTGATCATATGAAATCACGATATTCGAATCCTGCAAATTGAGCAAAAAGCCAACTTTTTTAGCAGCATTCCTGATTCCGGCGCAATCTTCATAAACCGGAACACTCGTTGCGCTTACCCCGTTCACACCATACGCCGAACCATAGCGCACCGCTTCGCGGCTGGCGGTAATCACGGTCGAATAAATAAATATCACGCGGCCAACTTCAATCAGCCCATAGAGGACCAGAAGCAAAATAGGCAAAGCCAAAGCAAACTCCACCATAGCTTGAGCTTCTGCTAAGCGACGAAACATGCTTTTCCTCTCCGCGCCCGAAAATGCTAACCCATCGCCCAAGTAATTGCCAAGAAATGACAGTACAATGTGAAAATCACACCACTACTTGGGACATGACGGGAATGGCGAGGAAAAATTACAAAATTGTAAGCTTTAAATCGTGACTTCCAGAAAAATGCGGGGAAAATCCGTAAATGTGGACAACCTACGGGTCATATGCTGATCGTAAGTGCTTGGCGCGACATATCGAGAGCAGCCTGTTTCAGCACCATGCTGGCCGTATCATTCGGGAATTTCAGAATGATTGGCATATTTTGGTTATTCGCAAGGGTGAAATTTCCCATCATATAAGGCATCATCAACTTGATTTCCAAGCCAATGATTTTTTCCGCTTCAGCCTTAGTCAACCCCTCCAGACCAACGGCTCGGTTCAGAATCGGAAAGACGCGGTGCAGATCGCTGCCGTGACTTTGCAGGTAATTCCAAAATTTCTTTGTTAACGTAACGGTACTTAAGTCTGTACTCAGGATGAGAGCTACCAAATCAGCCTGTTCAATCACGGGCATCGTAATCTTGGACAAGGATCGGCCAACATCTATCAAGACATAATCGTATGCTAGTCTTAAAGCATCAACAATGGGGCCAACATTCTTTATATTCAGACTGTTCGCAACATCTGGGTCGGGAGACCCCGGTAACAGATGAAATAACCAATGTTGAGGAGAGAGGAGATTCTCGCGGAAAAAATCCGGCGTAAGTTGGGCCGCTGTTTTTTCGGAAACAGTCACCAGGTTGAGTCCGTCTTCCACACATCCAACGAGTGAGGCGATAGAACCGAAGGGCAGAACCATATCAACAACCGCAACTTTCGACTGAGCGATATGTTGGGCAAGACTCATCCCGATATTGGCACATAGCGATGAAGTTCCGGTTCCGCCTTTGGCACTAGCAAAAGCGAACAACAAGCCTTTTCGCGACTCGGAATGAATACGTTTGCCTTCAACAATTAAGCGCGGAATCGCATTGACCAACGAAACCATAACCATACCGGATTTGATATAGTACTCGGCACAGCCAGCACCCAGGCATTCCTGCATTTCCTCCGGGTCGGACCTGCTGCTCAAGACGACACAGGGCGTTTCTGAAATATGCGGGTTTTGCTTGAGACCCTGAATAAATTCACGGGCTGTCATATCCGGGAGATTCGTATCAAACACAATCAAATCTGGTACGCTCTCCCCCGCGAGTCGAATCCCGTCTCCGCCTGTTGAGGCCTGCTGTACATCGTAATTTCCCTTCTGAAGCATCTGACCCAGAAAATTACGATTCGCATCATCCTGATCCACGACAAGAATCCTATTTTGACTCATGGACATTCTCCTCTACTGCGACCGAATTAGGGAACCGAAGTAACAACCCACCTCTTATCTGATTGTTCGTTCCCTAGAATAATCAACAGGCAGGGTGTTTTCAAATCTACTAGACTGATCTGGTCAACGGGCATTTGCTGAATCGACTTTGTTTTGTAGACCAGAGAATCGTAATTGCTCATGGTCAATGTAATTGGATCGTCCAACTTCAGAGTTCGAAGCACCGCTTCCAACTGGACACTATACGGAAGAGATACCCAGCGACAGACCTCTGTGCCGTCAAGCCATTCCGGTCCCGCAGGATTCCATTTCCCATCCTGAACGCTTCCTTTGTTTAACGGAAACGACCAACCACCAGGCAGACTAACCGAAACCGGATATGGCAGATTTGATGTTGTCGGCGTTGCTGTTGGAGATGGTTTTGGCAGGGCACTAGAAACGAAGTATCCACCAGCAACCATGACAAATAGAACTACAAGAATGCTTATACCGATCAGTATTCGCTTTTGCGACAGGGGCATATCGCGAAGAGCACGCCTCGTACTCTGTCGAAGTGAGAAAGGCTGCTCGCTCACTGGTGCTACAGGCGATTCTTCATATTCCTGCAAAGCAACATCGCGAATATTTTTGTAGTTATCAACAGCCTGCTCACCTTCCCGCGGTTTAGACAAAATGTCCCGGCTGCCTAGCCTTGTCGGAGGAGGCTCTTCAATCGTCTGCTCAACCTCGTATATCTCGTCCGTTGTCGCGCCAATCGTCTGGTCGGTCAGCGGCTGAACCTCTTCCAATCTATCACCGGGAGATTCGGTATCTGTCAATGTCTCAAGTTCAGGAACAACAGCTTGCATCAATTCGGTATGGTTATGGTTTCGTTGGTCAATG
>JAJYOH010000135.1 GCA_021796315.1 Chloroflexota bacterium | reverse complement strand
GGATGAACCTATCGAAGACCTGGATATCGTCAACGGCGTGGTGATTTCATATAACAGCGAAAAGGAAATGCCGCTGAAGAACCTTGTCGTTTACGGATTGCCCAAACCGGGCGACCAGGGCTGGAGAGGAGGACCGGTCGTTGGACGCGGTAACTTCATGCCCACCTACGTCACCGGCTTGGATGCTGAAACCGGACAAGGCGAACGCGCCGTTGTGCATTACACCACCGGAGCGCAGGCTGTCGAGTTGGAAGTGGATTTGGACACTGGCCGTATCGAGATCATCAAGGGTGTATCCACTTTTGATGTTGGCAAAGCCATCAACCCGGAAATGGTGAAGGCGCAAATGGAAGGCGGCTTTGTCCAGGGAATGAGCTCAGCCTTATTTGAAATCCTCGATTTAAAGAATGGCGTATTGCAGAATCCCAGCTTTGTAGATTATCGCATTGCCACCTCGGCAGATACTCCCAGGGACCTGCAAGCCTACATCGTCGAAGTCCCACAGGATGACGGACCATGGGGAGCGCGAGGGATTGGCGAACATTCGATGGTGCCCACCATCCCAGCGATTGCGAATGCCATCTACGACGCGGTGGGTGTCCGTCTTGCGGGGCCTCCTTTCACTGCAGAAAAAGTGTACCTGGCCATGCTGGATGCCGGGATTGTGAAGTGATGGTAATGACGGTTAGAACTCTTATCGGTCCCGGCAAATATCACGATTCAGTCAGTTTGAGTTCTACAAAAAATGTAGAGTGCTGCAATCGAATTTCTCAAATCAAACCTACGAAAGGAGAAAAACCATGAAATTCATTGATCTAACAATCCCACTCGGTGTTGCCACGCCCCCATGGCCTACTTACGAGCCGTTGCAGTTGAAGTATTTCAAACGCCTCGCGCCCAACGGGGCCAATGGGCAGGTGCTGACCCACTCCAACCATCTCGGTACCCATCTGGATGGCGAGATTCACTTCCACACTCCGGGCAAGGATATCGCCTCGCTGGAGATGGATTACCTCGTGCATGACGCCGCCGTTGTTGACCTGAGCGATGCCTGCGGCGATTACGATGTGTATACCAGCAAGATGGTCGAAGAACGCGTCGAAGTCCGGGAGGGTGATATTCTTATCATCCACACCGGCTACCACCATTTCGGCTGGGATATGCCCACCGCCGACGAGATCCGCTACATGGTCAAGCACCCCGGTCCCGACCGCGAATTTGCCGAGTGGGCCAAAGCCAAAAAGTTGCGCTGGATCGGTGTGGACTGCGGCAGCGCCGACCATCCGATGAACACCATCATCCGTGATTGGATGCCGCGTCAGGCCCGCCAGGCGGACAAGGTTTTCAAGAAGAAATACGGTATGCCGCTGGCAGATTTCTTCGATGACAGCAAGTATCAGCTTATGCACCTGGAGATGTTCCCCTTTAGCATCATCCATGCTGAGTGTCTGGGCGGCGAGATCGATCTATTGCTCAACCGCCGGGTGACTATTGGTATGTTCCCCTGGCGCTTTGTGGACGGGGAATCCTGCATCTCGCGCTGCGTGGCGATGGTGGACGACGCTGAGTATGCGTCGTTGATGAAAAAGAAAGCTGCCATGCAGAAAACGAAATTTGGCGACGCCTTCGACCCGGCGCACGTGAAGAGCCTCAATAAACTGAGTTTGAAGAATATGGAATAAAGCGAAAAATACATGCCGCCTAAAATCCTTGCATGGAGATTAGGCGGCATCCGCCCAGTTGGCGCTTTACGGGAATTTTTTCCAAAAAATGAGAACTCAAAATAATTTGAAATGTTATCAAGGGGTGTGGCCAATTTAGGACTTTTCAGAGGAGTAATTCAATGAAAACTAAGAATGTAGTTCAATACCATATCCAGCTCAAAGATGGGGATGTTGGCCGCTATGTTCTGCTTCCCGGAGATCCGGGGCGTTGTGAAAAGATCGCATCTTTTTTTGACGATCCTCGCCCGGTCGCACACAATCGAGAATATACCTCTTATACTGGCAACCTGAACGGAGAGAAAGTCTCCGTGGTTTCCACAGGTATTGGCTGTCCATCTACCGCCATCGCCGTGGAAGAACTGATAAAAATCGGCGCGGACACGTTTATTCGAGTGGGGACGTCAGGAGGAATTCAGCCGGGGATCAAAACAGGCGACCTAGCTATTGTAACGGGAGCGATCCGCGATGAGGGCGCCACCCGCCAATATTTGCCAATAGAATTCCCAGCGGTCGCCAACATAGATGTGACGCTGGCACTGCGTGAAGCGGCGCAAAAACTGGGCTTACCTTTCCATGTAGGGGTCATCCAATCTAAAGACTCATTTTACGGGGAGGTTGAAGCAGAAAGGATGCCGGTAGCAGATCAATTGCGGAGCCGCTGGAAAGCCTGGGTGGCAGGAGGCGCGATATGCTCTGAGATGGAATCTGCGGTCATATTCATCATCTCGAGCATTCATAGAGTGCGCGCTGGGGGCGTTATGTTGATGGTCGCTACCGGAGAAGGCTTGCCGGATACTGAAGAAGAGAAGGATTTGTTCAATGGTGATCGCGCCATCACAACAGCTGTCGAAGCTCTTAGAATCTTGATCGAGAGGGATAAAAAGACGGGTTAATTGAGACCCGGACATAAATCAAACTGCGCGAGATCGAGGTTGAACAAAAACCAAATTTGGCGACGCGTATAATCCCGCGCATGTGAAGAGTCTCAATGAACTCAGTCTGAAGAATATGGAATCGAAAGAGGATATTCGGAAGGCGCAGCGTTGGTTTGCACCTTCCATTTTTCCCCTTGACCGGTACACAAAATTGTATACAATAGAGAGGTGAAAAAAAATTCCGCCCTCAGCGCTGAAGTTTTCACCGTTCTCAAGGAACGCATTATCTGCTGGGACTATTCCCCCGATCACCGTTTTACAGAAGAAGAATTATGCGAGGAATTTGGAGTCAGCCGTAGTCCGGTGCGCGAGGCATTGAACATGCTGGTGGAAAACGGTTTGGTGATCAAGGAACCGTATCGCAGTTACCGCGTCCGCCAGCCGGATTTGGAGGAAATCCACAACTTATATGATGTTCGTTTGGCGCTGGAATTGTTCACGGTGGAATGGCTGGCAACGCAAGGAATGTCGGATACGGAATGGGGGGCATTGCACGAGACTTGGCAAAGCATTTTGAACCAACTCCCCAAAAACGCCGCTGACTTCGCCGAAAAAGACGAATCTTTTCATGAGAAACTGGCTGATTGCACCGGCAACCAGGTGTTGGCACAATACCTGCGTCATATTGATGAGCGATTGCATTTTGTGCGTTTGACGGATATCACCACTCAAGCGCGGATTCAGGCGACCTGTGAACAACACCTGAAAATCCTGGAGTGTATCAAGAACAAGAATGTTCAATGTGCGCGCGAAGCCATGCGTCAAAACATCGAGAGTGGTCGCCAAAATGTGGAAGGACCGATTAAGGAAGCTCTGGTGCGGTCCTTCCAAATCGTCAGCGGGCGGAAGTAAGATGATTCACCTTGCAAGCCTTTGTATGAGATATTTGGGAGAGGAAGCAAATGTCAACTCGCAATGTTCATGCCGACTTTGATATTTTGATCAAGAATGCCCAGCTCGTCCGAGGCGCCGACAACAAGACTTGCATCGCAATTGCCGATGGCAAGATCGCCGCGCTCGGCGAAAGCATGGAGGGAAAAGCAAAAGTTGAGATTGATGCGAAGGGGATGTTAGTCAGCGAGTCATTTGTCAACCCTCACCTGCATCTTTGCAAAGTCTACACTCTACAAATGATGGACGAGGCGGCGCTTAAGGATTATCACGGTGCAGATATGGGCAAGGCCATGACCGCGATTGAGTTGGCAGCGCGGGTCAAAGAGAAATACGATGCATCCTGGATTGTACCCAATGTGCGGAAAGCGCTCGCGCAAGCCGCTATCTATGGGTGTACTCATGTCCGCGCTTTTGCCGATGTGGATTCAAAGGCGCGGCTCGAGGGAGTCAAAGCATTGATCCAAGCGCGAGAGGAATTCAAGGGCATTGTGGAAGTTCAAGTCGTGGCGTTTGCCCAAGATGGTATTGTGCGCGAACCGGGCGCGGCAGACCTCATGCGCGAGGCGATGAAATTGGGCGCGGATGTATCCGGCGGCATTCCATGGATCGAATACACGGATGCCGATATTTTGGAACATGTGCGCGTGATCTTCGATCTGGCCGTTGATTTCGATAAAGATGTCTCGATGCTTGTGGATGACGCGGGCGATGCAGGGTTGCGTTCTTTGGAAGCAATGGCTTTGGAGACCATCAAGCGCAACTGGCATGGCCGTTCGCTTGCCCATCATGCGCGCGCCATGGCTCTTTATCCAACGCCTTATTTCCAAAAAGTATCGGCGCTGCTCAAGAAGGCGCAAATGGGCGTGGTCTCCGATCCACATACCGGCCCGCTTCACGCCAGAGTGCGTGAGTTGCTTGCCAATGGCAATCTCGTCTGTTTGGGACAGGATGATATTTCCGACGCGTATTATCCCTTTGGGCGCAACAACATGTTGGAAGTAGCGTTCCTGGCATCCCACCTGTTGTGGTTTACCTCGAACGAGGAAATTTGTACACTCTATGATATGGTCACGGTGAACGCCGCCCGCTGCATCGGCTTGAAAGATTTCGAGATCAAAGTGGGCGCGCCCGCCAATCTAGTCGTACTCGACCAGCCCAGCGTGATAGAGGCTTTGCGTTTTCATGAAGCGCCCGCGTATACGATCAGTCACGGAAAATTGGTGGGCGCGGAGTTTTACCGGCCGATTGCTTTTGGGTAAGTCCTCTCTTTTCTGCAAGGAAAATCCTTCGACATGGCAAAAGACAAGGCTTCCATCCCTATCACAATTGATTTTACCGTCAATGGCCAGGCCATCCACACGACCGTGCCGGACAATATGTTATTGGTGCGTTTCCTGCGCGATGAATTGCGATTGACGGGAACCAAGAACGGCTGCACCAGCGGTCATTGCGGTGCCTGCACCGTCATCTTGAATGGCAAGAATACGCGTTCTTGTTTAGTAAAAATGAGCAAGGTCGCCGGAGCAGACATCCTGACTATCGAAGGGCTGGCGCAAAACGGCCAATTACACCCCATCCAGCATGCCTTCATTCAGACCGGCGCTATGCAATGCGGCTTCTGCACGGCGGGCATGATCTTATCCACCAAAGCCCTGCTTGATCAAAATCCCGAACCAAATCTGGATGAAGTAAAAACCTATCTTGCAAGAAACAACAATATATGCCGATGCACCGGTTACATGGATATCTTTCGCGCCGTGCAACTTGCCAGCCGTTGGATGACCGGCAAAGAACCGCGGCCGGAACCGGTTAGCGCGGAAACCATCGGCCTGCCCCGCCGATATGAGAACGCGCAGCGCATTGTCACGGGCCGATTGTTTTACGGCGATGATCTATACCCGGAAGGTGTCCTGCATGGAAAGATTCTTTGGGCTGCACACCCGCATGCCAACATTCTGTCCATTGACACTTCGGAAGCAGAGCAGGTGCCCGGCGTCGCGGCTGTGCTAACTGCCCGCGATGTGCTGGGGAAGAATCAATGCGGAATCGTCTTTCGCGATATGCCGGCTTTTGCCGATAAGAAAGTGATCTTCATCGGCGATCCGGTCGCGTCCGTATTTGCCGAAACGCCCGAGATCGCTGAAGCCGCGTTAGGCAAGATCCGAGTCGAATACGAGGTTCTGCCCGGCGTCTTTTCGCCACAGGAAGCCGCGCAACCGGACGCTCCTCAAATCAAAGAAAAGGGAAACTTATGCCATAAATCAGCCATCGTGCGCGGGAACGTGGAGGAGGCTTTTGCAAAGTGTGATGTGGTGATCGAAGACGATTACTCCACGCCATTTGTCGAACACGGTTTCATGGAGCCTGAATCGGGCGTCGCCTTTATCAACGAGGAAGGCATTCTCGTGGTGCAACTTCCAACGCAATCGGTATTCGATGATCGTGCCCAACTTGTAGACATTCTCAATTTACCGGAAGAAAAGATTCGCGTGATCCAACTCCCCACTGGCGGCGCGTTTGGAGGAAAAGAAGATCCCATTCTGTTACAACATCTGGCCTTGGGCGCGTGGAAAACGAAACGCCCGGTGAAGATGGTCTTGACGCGCGAAGAAAGTCTGCGCGTGCATGTCAAACGCCATCCATCCTGGATTCATTACAAGACCGGCTGCACAAAGGACGGCAAGGTGCAAGCCTTACAAGCGCGCGTCACCCTCGATACCGGTGCCTACATTTCTCTAGGCATAGATGTTTTGGAAAACACCGTAGTATTCGGAGCGGGTCCTTATTACGTTCCCAATTTGGATATTTACGGAGAATCTTGGTACACCAACAACGTCCCGGCAGGAGCCATGCGCGGCTTTGGCGTCAACCAGGTGGCTATCGCTCTCGAACAACAGATGGATGCAATGGCGCGTGCCATTGGAATGGATACTTTCCAATTCCGCCTCATCAACGCCCTCGATGTTGGACTGCCATCGGCATCCGATCACGTCATGGAAAAAGGTGTGGTCTCGATCAAGGAGACCATCGAGGCCTGTGAAAAGGCTTTCCGCAAATTGATAATTCCAGCGGCGGCTCCGGGAAAGAAGATCGGTTGGGGTGTTGCATCGGCGGTCAAGAATATTGGCTTTGGCCATGGAATCCCTGAAAGCGCTGGGGCGATCGTCGAGATGGACTGCAACGGAAAAGTGAAAGTGCGCCACAGTCACCATGAATACGGTCAAGGCGCTCAAGTAGGCCTGATCAAATTGGTGGTGAATGAATTAGGTACAGCTCCAGAAGACATCGTGATGATCGGGCCGGATACGGCTTTGACTCCGCCGACCGGACCTACAACTGCCTCGCGCCAGACTTTTCTAACAGGCAATGCGCTGGTGATGGCCGCGCGCGCCTTGAAGGATGAGATCACCAACCGCGCTGGAGATGAAATGGGCGAACCTCCCGGCGAATTGGAAATCCGCGGCGATTGTGTCGTGCATCTACCAACCGGCAAAAAGATGCAGTTATCGCAAATCGGGCCGTACTTCATGGCGGAGCGAACTTACGCCCCGCCAACTTCTGTGCAGATGCACGAAGTCGGTATTCGCAGCAAAATGGGAAAACCAGATTTTGAAACCATGCCCACGCACGTTTGTTATGCTTACAACACACAAGCCGCAATCGTGGAAGTGGATGAGCAGACTGGCGAGGTCAAGGTTTTAACAATCGTTGCGGTGGTGGATGTGGGCAAGTTATTGAATTACGATGCGGTGGTGGGGCAGATCAATGGCGGCGTGATGATGGGATTGGGAATGGCTCTTTCGGAGCAATTCCTGGTCGAGAAAGGTATCAACCTGACCGACTCGTTGCACAAGGTCCGTTTGCCCGGGCCTGATAAAACGCCGGAGATCATCCCGGTGATCGTGGAAGTTCCTCATCCGTATGGCCCGGAAGGCGTGAAAGGATTTGCAGAAGCGCCTTCGCTTGCAACTGCGCCTGCCATATTGAACGCGATCTATGATGCGATCGGAGTGCGCATCAAAACCACTCCAGCCGATAAGCGTTGCGTTTTGGCGTCGTTAAAAGAGAGATCAGGAGGTGGCCGCAAACGATAATAGATTTCTCAGAGCAACAGATCCTTTCCATGGGTGCGCGTATGTTTCGGCCCAAGCACGTAGTAATTGCCAAACTCTGAAATACGAATGGAGATCAGGAAATGAAAAAGAATATTTTCTCCCTGCTGCTGATCGTTATGCTGGTTTCGCTAATTGTAAGTTGCGCCCCAGCCCCTCAACCCACTGCGACGGCTCCCGCAGGCCCCACAAAACTCAAGGTCTTTGGCGCCTTCGCCACTCCCATCGAAGAGCCGTGGGATGGCGTAATTCACAGCGCCTTGCTGAAGTTGAAAGACGAAGGCAAGATTGATTACGAGTACACCGAAAACATCGGTTACTCAGGGGATATGGAACGCATCCTTCAGGAAACCGCCGACCAGAAGAAACCCGATATCATCATCGGCGATGCGTTCGGGAACGAAGAGGCAGTACGCCGCGTAGCGGCCCAATATCCCAAGATCGCTTTCGCTTTCGGCTCCGGCCTCGGACCGTCGGAACCCAACCTCTCTGTCTTCGATAACTGGATTCATGAACCGGCTTATCTGTGCGGAATGTTGGCAGGCGGCTTGACCAAAACAAACACAGTCGGCATCGTGGGCGCAATGCCTGTGCCGGAAGTGAACCGCTTGGTCAACGCCTTCATTGCCGGGGCGCGGGAGGTCAATCCCAAAGTGGTTGTCAAAGTCAGTTTCATCAACTCCTGGTTTGACCCAGCGGCCGCCAAGGAAGCCGCCCAAGCCCTGATTGACGGCGGCGCAGATGTTCTATATGCTGAACGCTTCGGCGTGATCGAAGCCGCGAAGGAAAAGAATCTCTGGGCGTTTGGCAACATGAGCGACCAGAATTCGCTCGCCCCGGCCCTGGTAGTGTCCAGCCCGGTCTGGAACATGACCCCCACTGTCGAATATTTGGTCAAGGCTGTCGAAAGCGGCGCCTACACTGCCCAGGATTTGAAAGACTTTTCCATGATGGCTAAAGGCGGCGCATCGCTGGCGCCTTTCCACAACACCGAGTCGAAGATACCGGCTGACTTGCTTCAGAAAGTCAAAGACAAGGAAGATGCAATTCGCAAAGGTCTCTTCCGCGTTGACATTGACGAGCGCCAACCGGAAGCTGTGAACGCACCAGCACAATAAACACATTTGATTTGTGCAGGAGTCTGTAGAGAATGCCAGACTCCTGCACAAACCTGCCCAAGAGAATGCCTATGCTGACAGTGCAGATGAAGGGAATAACCAAGCGGTTCGGGCCACTGGTAGCCAATGATCAGGTTGATTTTGACCTCGAACAAGGCGAGGTGCATGCCCTGTTGGGCGAGAATGGCGCTGGCAAAACCACTCTGATGCGCATTCTCTATGGACTGTATCGTGCCGACCAAGGCGAGATCAAAATCAATGGAAATCCAGTGAATATAACTTCGCCCAAGGATGCCATTGCCAATGGCATCGGCATGGTCTCGCAGCATTTCACGCTGGTGCGGCCGCTGACGGTGGCTGAAAATATCGTGCTTGGGTACAACCGAGGCATGACGCTCAACCCTGGAAGCATCCGCGAATCGGTGGCGCAGGCTTCGAAACGCTTCGGCATCGAGGTCAAACCTGATGCGCTGGTGCGCAACCTGTCAGTGGGAGAATGTCAGCGGGTCGAAGCTTTGAAAGCGCTCTATCGCAACGCCAAAGTTCTGATCATGGATGAACCGACAGCGGTCCTCGTTCCACAAGAAGTGGATGTGCTTTTTGAAACCCTGCAGCGCCTATGCAAAGAAGGGCTATCGGTCATCTTCATTTCCCACAAATTGAACGAGGTCATGGACATTTCTGACCGGATCACTGTGTTGCGTGACGGCAAAAAGATCGGAACTGTCAGTAAGCGCGATACGAGCGAACTTGAGTTAGCCCGCATGATGGTGGGGCGTGAGACTTTCGGGGTCAGCCGCCAAAGCGAGGAACAACATTCATCTGCGCCTGCGCTTCTAACCGTGGACAAAGTCTCAGCGATGGACAAAAAAGGTTTGTATGCGGTCAAAGATGTGAGCCTTGAAGTTTGTGAAGGTGAGATTCTGGGTATCGCTGGCGTATCCGGGAACGGACAATCTGAACTTGGTCGGGTGTTATCTGGCACATTGAAAGCAACGCATGGCAAAATTAGATTAGGCGATCAAGACATCACTGGATATGAACCGGCCCAACTCACACAAGCCGGGGTTGGACGGATTCCGGAAGATCGGCATGGCGGGATGGTGGGTGAACTCAGCGTATCGGAAAACCTTGTGCTGGAACACCTGGAAGATTTCATGCACAACGGAATGCTCGATAAAAAGCATATCCGCGAAGAAGCAGAACGGCTGATCCAGGAATTTCAGATCAAAGCCCGGCCCAACGATTGCTGCCGGACCCTTTCGGGAGGCAACATGCAAAAGGTTATCCTGGCGCGAACGTTGGCGCGCCAGCCGCGTTTGGTGATCGCTTGCCAACCGACGCGAGGCCTGGATATCGGCGCAACCGATTATGTGCGTAAGCGGCTCTTGGAAGAACGAGATCGCGGCGCGGGTGTTCTGCTGATCTCCGAGGACCTCGAAGAAGTGATCGCCTTATCTGACCGCATTGTTGTCATGTATGAAGGGCATATTGCGGGTGAAGTTGCCAGCAAAGATGTGGATCGGGAAAAGATCGGCTTGATGATGGCAGGTTCTTCTGTTCAGGAGAGCGCCCATGTTTAAATTTAGACTTGAGCGGTCTCCAGCGCCGTTTTGGTTTCGCATCAGCATCCCGCTGTTTGCTATTGTAAGTACGTTCATCATCACTGCCGCGCTGGTGTTGCTGGCCAACGCGAATCCGCTCCAGGCGTATTATTATTTCCTGATCGCGCCACTTTCCAGCCGCGTCAGTGCGTTGGAAACGCTGGTGAAAGCCACACCCCTTATTTTGACCGGCGCGTCGGTGGCGATTGCCTTCGCCTCCGGTTACTGGAATATCGGCGCCGAAGGACAACTTTATGCCGGGGCGATCGCGGCCGCCTGGCTGGGACCGATGCTGGGCAACCTTCATCCGGTTCTGGCCATCTCGTTCATGCTGATCGGCGGTTTTGTCGCCGGTATGCTGTGGGCGCTCATCCCGGCCCTGCTCAAAGTGAAACTGGCTGTGGATGAAGTGGTGACCACACTGCTGATGAACTCGGTCATCTCATATATTGTCAGTTTCTTATTGAATGGCCCGTGGCGCGATCCGATCTCCGGCTGGCCGCAATCTCCGCAGATCGCCAATTCGGCCATGCTCCCCAAATTGGTGGAGCGCTCCCGGCTGCACTTTGGTTTTATTATCGCACTGGCAATGATCGCTGTGATATGGTTCATCCTGTCACGCACCGCACTTGGATTGCGCATGAGAGCAACCGGCCTGGGACAGGAAGCCGCGCGCTTTATGGGAGTCAATGTTTCCCTGACAATGCTGACAGCCGCGCTGATCAGCGGCGGCATTGCCGGATTGGCTGGCGTCAGTGAAGTTGCAGGCATCCACTTTCATTTGATAGATGCCATCTCTCCCGGTTACGGCTATACCGGTGTGATCGTCGCCACGCTCGGTGGCCTCCATCCGCTTGGCGTGGGATTGGCCGCTTTGTTCATCGGATTGATTGACACAGGCGCGCAGTCCGTCAGTCGGGCATTGGGCGTGCCGGTTTATCTTGGGAATATCGTTCAAGGCACTTTGCTGTTGGTGACATTGGGGATGTTCCTC
>JAJYOH010000134.1 GCA_021796315.1 Chloroflexota bacterium | reverse complement strand
CCAAAGCCCTCTGCCAAAAAAACAACCCATCCAGAGGTTTGGATGGGCTGTTTTCAGCGTTGATTGGGCCGCAAGCGCTGCGGCTGACGTTTGGCTCTGGCGGCCAGAGCCGCGGCGCGCGCTTTTTCCTGTTTGGTGATCACGCCGATGACGATCCAGTGCACGGTCAGGAAGACCACCACCAGTGAGGTGCCGATATAAAGCAGCTTGGTCACGGCCAGCGCCGAGTCGGTGCCCGCAAACAATCCATGCAGGGTGGCGCCGACATATCCCAGCAGGCTGAGCATGTGGATGCTTCTGAAAGCCTGCGTGCCAATGATCTTCCTCAAATAAAAAGTTATGGTTACCAGCAGGAACGTGTAAAACCCGATAATGCCGATTCCCACCCACAACGGACGATACGTGTCAATGAACGGGATCAGGATTTGAAAAATATTGAATGCAAGGAATTTATCGAACATCAATACTACCACGTGCAGGATGACAAATCCCAGCCCGAGCAATGACAGGAATTCATGAAAGTCATAGGAGTGAGATCCTTCCACGACCGGATGAAAAAATTTGGTGGACACCGCCATGCCCCACACCATGGAAAGCCACATCAGGAAATAGGAGGTCAGGCCGGCCGCGCGTGTGACGTACCACCAGGATTGGACGCTGTTCACGGCGAACAATGCAGAAAGCGAATCGGCGATTGTTGAACCGGCCTGGGTTTGCGAAAACCATAATATCAACATCGAACCGATGAAGAATCCCGCCACCAAAAGAATCGTGCCGACGATCTTGAGAAAAAGTCCGAGCGATGATTGCGATTTGTTCTTATTGGATGTAACTGAAGTCATTCAAGTACTCCCTGCTATTTTCCGAACCAAATAACGTGCCGTCAGATTTTATAGCGAAATAAGCGATCTCCGGGCGCTGCGCCGCCAAGCGAGTGGCCTGCCCCTCCCCACCGATCAACAATGACTTTGCGTAAACCTCAGCGGTTGTAATCTGCGGGGAAATCACGGTCACACTCAACCAATCCGTCTGCGCAGGTTCGCCGGTACGCGGATCGATCAAATGATGACGCGTCTGCCCGCCTTGATTCCATGACCGCTTGGCGATGGATGAAGTGACCACAGCTCCCGGCCCGACGTGTAAAGCGGCCGCCGTTTGTGTTGGGTCACGCGGGTCTTCGACATTTACCCGCCAATCCGAGCCGTCCATCGGATAGCCTTCAAAAACCATGTCGCCTCCAATGCTGACGGCGCAGACCGCCGCATAACTGCTGAGAAGGTGCGCGGCTTTCTCGACTATCCAGCCTTTGGCGATGCCGCCCAGATCAATTTCCATGCCAGCCGGCAGGCGGACGCGTCGTCCAGCGGGATCAAGGCCCATTTCACCGAAAGCCGACCGAGGGGCCCGGGCAGAAGCGGGCGCATCAACTTTGCCCTGTGCGCGAATCTCGTCGATGCTTTTGTCGTACCCAACGCGCTTCAGATCCGGCAGGACGGATGGATCGAACAATCCGCTGGTCTCCTTGTAAAAATCCAACGATTGCTCCAGCATGTCCATCAAATCGTCCGAGACTGTGAACCACGTCCCCGCGGCGCGATTGAGTTGCGATAATTCGCTATCGGGCAGGAAGCGGCTGAAGCGGCGTTCAGATTCTTCGATATACGCGCGTGTTGCCAGCAAGCCGTAGTCTGCCCAGTCATGCCCTTCCGCGGCGATGAGCACATTGGTACTCATCGCACGGAATTCAAGCGTTTGCATTAGGAACCACCTGAGTTAAAGACCGGCGCTGAAGAAAAGAAACTTGGCGCTGGGGCCGGAGGCTGGACAACAGAAAACTGCTGTTGCTGAATTCCACCGTTGCTGGAAAAATTCAAGGGCTGAAGAGGCGCAAGTGTCGGCAGGGGCGCAACCGAAGAAGACGGCTGTGCGGCGGCGGCTTGAACAGGCTTGGGCGCATGCGCCAGCATTGCCCAGCCGACCAGAAAACTGAAAACGCTGGTCAGTGTGATCCAAAAACGCATTCCAAATTTTAAAAGTTTCATTCGTCCTCGCTATCTATTGATAAAGATCCGGCCATCACTCGTGATCGTGATGATGCCCTGTTGTTGCAGAGTGTTTAAGAGCAATTGCACCTGCTGCATTTGCTGCTGCGCCGCCTGAACCTGTGAGTTGGCCTGGGCAAGTTGTTGTTTGTACTGTTGTTCGCGTTGCTGATATTGTGCGATCAGAGCCTGATATTGCTGAGCCTGTTGAGCTTGATTCTGTTGAGCAACGCTGACGTTCGCCACTTGTGATGCCTGAGTATTTGAATTTGCAGCCACGGTGCCGTTCTGGTTGAACATGGCCACGCCGCCAATTGCAAAAATAGCTACACCGATACAGGCGGTCATCAGTATTGCGGCGATCAAGGCTGCTAATTGTTTATTCATGAGTTGTCTGCCTCCGTTCATTTTCTTGCGCCAGTATACAATTTGAAGATGACGGACAGATGACTGAAATATGTAAAAATTGTCATTTTGTAATCATCTTGCGGTGTTAAAATGTAGGATAAACCGAGAGGAAATCATGCGAATTCTATTAGTAGAAGACAATCATCGCTTGAGCGATTCGTTGCGCGCCACCCTTGTCGATGACGGCTATGCCGTGGATGTTGCTTACGACGGCCAGGAGGGTGAAGAGATGGCGTTGTTTACTCCGTACGATGTGCTTATTTTGGATGTGATGCTTCCCAAGCGCGATGGCATCGAAGTCTGCCGCTCGCTCCGGAACCAGAAAGTGGCCAGCCCGATCCTGATGCTGACCGCCAGGGATGGCCTCGACGACCGCGTGCTTGGCCTGGATAGCGGCGCGGATGATTACCTGATCAAACCTTTTGAAATCAAAGAACTGCGCGCCCGTCTGCGCGCTTTGATGCGCCGCGAATCCGGGAACAAAAGTGGAAACATCCTCGTTGACGATCTGCGCCTCGACCCATCCACCCATTATGTGTGGCGCGATGAAACTCCGCTTGATTTAACGGCCAAGGAATATGCCTTGCTCGAATACTTGATGCGAAATCCAAACCGCCTGATCACGCGTGAAATGGTGGTTGCTCACTTGTGGGATTACGACCAGACCATCGCCTCGAATGTGGTGGATGTTTACATCCGCCGCCTGCGCCGTAAAGTGGATGATCCATACGATGTCAAACTTATTGAAACCATACGCGGCGCGGGCTATCGTCTACGCGATCCGGAGCGTAAGTGAAGTTGATGAAAAAAGCATTTCGCTCTGTTGGCAATTGGTTTGGGACTTTCATCCACAGTATCCGCTTTCGCCTGACGCTCTGGTTTGTTTTTATCCTAGCATTGGTCCTGGGGGTCTTTAGCGCCTTCATTTATTTTGTCCAGGCGCGTGACTTGCAAATCGACTCGGTCGGGCACATGCAGGACAAATTCACGCACATTCAAAACTATTTTCAAAGCCCCGAATGGCAGCTATCTGACCTTTCGCCGGACAATGTTCCTGGAAGCAGCGTTCCTCTTCAAAAAGGCGATCTGCTGTTCTTGGTGGATTCAAAAGGTTCGTTGATTCAAAACTGGGGAGAAAATCTTTCCAATCCCAATAACATCATTGGCGGATTAATCGCTGTTGGCAGTCAAAATCACGGCCTGAACATTTACGAACAAACCGTTCCTGTTCTCGATCAAAACAAACAGGCAGTCAGCACGGATTATCTATTTATTATCACGCCCGTCCTGCGAGAAAATCTATTGCTTGGCTATCTCATTATTGGCAGCCCCAGTGACTTGAACAGCCAATTGCATCGTTTGATGACAGCGTTGGCGCTTGGAAGCCTGGGAATGCTGGCTATTGCATTTTTGGGCGGCCTATGGCTGGCAGATCGCGCCATGCGTCCAGTTGCCACAATTGCACACGCCGCACGAAACATCAGCGAAAGCGATCTCAGCCGCCGTCTGAATATGCGCGGCCGTGATGAATTGGCTGAGTTGGCGGGAACCTTTGATGAGATGCTTGCCCGATTGCAAGCGGCTTTTGACCGTCAGCGCCGCTTTGTCGCCGACGCCAGCCACGAACTTCGCACCCCTCTGACCATTGTGAATCTGGAAGTTGGCCGGGCGCTTTCCAGCCGTCGTTCAACAGCCGAATATCAACGCACGCTTCAGGTAGTCGATGCTGAAGGCGAACGCATGACGCGCCTCGTCAACGATTTGATGACCCTGGCTCGCATGGATGCCGGTCAGGCCATTCTGCAACTTGAAGACCTGGACTTAAGTGATGTGGCTCTCGAAGCCGTTGAGCGCATGTCTGCGCTGGCCGAACACCGGCGCGTAAAACTCGAAACAGGCGAGCTGCCGGAACTTCCAGTCCATGGCGACCGTCAGTACCTGATTCAAATGATCAGCAACTTGATCGAGAACGGGATCAAATATAGCGGAGACGGCCAAAGCGTGCGAATCGAAACCGGCGGATCAAAAAATAAAGCCTCGCTGCGCGTCTCGGACACCGGCCCGGGCATCCCGCCCGAACATTTGCCGCGTCTGTTTGACCGCTTCTATCGCGTCGACGCGGCGCGCTCACAAAATTCCGATGATGACTCCACCCCCACCGGCAGCGGCCTCGGCCTGTCCATCGTGAGTTGGATTGTTAAAACACATGGTGGAAAAATTCAAGTAAACAGCAAAATTAACGAAGGCACAACTTTTGAAGTAACTCTGCCGCTCAAAAAATAACCGCTTGACTTTTAGGACATATGTTCTATAATTCAAGCATGGAATCTTTTGTCCGCTTGCAGATGCTGACCAGCCAGATGGAACTGGAGCCCGCCGAAGAGCGTCGTGAAGCGCCAGCTTGCTTCACTCCCAAACAGCGCGACGCAGTCTTCATCCACCCGGCTCAACTTCCCAACGGCCAAAACATCAAGCTGCTCAAGACATTGCTCACATCAGCCTGTGAACGCGATTGCTTCTATTGTCCGTTCCGCGCAGGACGTGATTTTCGCCGCGCCACGTTCAAGCCGGAAGAGTTTGCCAGCGTGTTCATGGAATTGAATCGCACCGGCGCGGCTGAAGGCATGTTTCTAAGTTCGGGTGTGGCGGGCGGCGGAGTAAGAACCCAAGATAAATTATTAGATACTGCCGATATCCTTCGCCGTAAACACAGCTTTGGCGGATACATTCATCTGAAGATCATGCCGGGCGCAGAGAAGTCACAAGTTGAGCGCGCCATGCAATTAGCTGACCGCGTCTCAGTCAATCTCGAAGCGCCCAGCACGGAAAGACTCGCCCGGCTCGCTCCGCACAAACATTTTTTGGATGAATTGTTACAACCTCTGAAATGGGTGGAGGAAATTCGCAGAACGCAACCGGCCTATAAAGGCTGGAACGGTCGCTGGCCCTCGACTACCACGCAATTTGTAGCCGGCGGCGCGGACGAAAGCGACCTTGAATTATTGACGACGACTTCCTGGCTGAATAAAAACGTGCGATTAAAGCGAGCTTATTTTTCAGCATTCCATCCCATTTCAGATACGCCGCTCGAAAACAAAACCGCTACTGACCCGCTGCGCGAGCATCGTTTATATCAAGCTTCATTTTTGCTGCGTGATTATGGATTCGATCTGGAAGACCTGCCCTTTGTGGACGATGGTTTCCTCCCGCTTCGCACGGACCCGAAGCGGGCGTGGGCGCAAATAAACTTGAGCGAACGCCCACTGGAAATTAATCGGGCGGAGAAACGCGAATTATTGCGGATTCCGGGCATCGGCCCGAAAGGAGCCGAAGCGATTCTGTCTGCGAGACGAAAAGGCAAACTGCGCGATTTGTCGTCACTTCGCAGATTGGGCATCATCCCGGAGCGCGTCGCGCCATTTGTGTTGATGGATGGAAAGCAGGTGAATCGACAACTTGCGTTATTTCAATAGTGAAGCAATATTTCAGATAATCAGAGTCTGTGTTTTCAAAAACTGTCGGGCCGCAAGCCTGACTTATGAGACTTTCGCAAGAGATCGAATGAAGACACATCTGAATATTTTAAGATTGAAACAGCACTAATAACCTTGCAATTCAACTTATATCGTTATATAGTAATAATAATTCGTTCGCCAATAACGAAACGAGAGGAGCTTAGCAATGACACTTACCATTCCTTCGACATTAGCAATACGCACACAAAATAAATTCAGAAGTCTTATTACGAAGCAGGCATACAAGGCTGGCGAGATCATCTGTCCCATCCCCACCGAGTCAATGTCGAACAAGCCGACCATGTATACGGTGCAGGTTGGGCGCACGAAACACGTGGAAGTAAAAGAACTCGCCTCCATGAATCATTCGTGCAACCCCAATACCATTTTGGATACGGCGCGCATGTTGGTCTTCGCGGCCCGCGATATCTCCATCGGTGAAGAATTAACTTTCTTCTATCCATCCACTGAATGGGAAATGTCCGCGCCGTTCGTGTGCATGTGCGAAGCGCCCAACTGCATCCACGTGGTTGCGGGCGCGCGCTTCCTGCCGCCCTCCACACTGGAGAATTATTATCTCAATCGCCATATCCGTGAAGAGATCAGCGAACTCTTGAACAACACCGAATCCCTGCTCACCAACATCGAGCGCGATCACATCCACGCAAAGATTTCAAAGCGCGATCCATCCGGCTCGTAAACCTTCACGCACGGCTTCGGTGCGGTTGGTCACGTTGAGTTTTGTGTAAATGGACGAGACGTGAAATTTAACTGTGTGCTCGCTCATGCCGAGCGCAAAGGCAATCTGCTTATTCGCCATCCCCTTTGCAAGCAGGTTTATAACTTCGGATTCGCGCTCGGTCAACGGGCCGCGCTCCGAAGTTTCTTCTTCATTTGGAAATAACAGGGAGACATCACCAACGATCAATCCTTGAGATAAAGCATGGACGGCGGCCAGCAGTTCTTCAGCGGACGCGTCCAACGGCAGGATGCCCCACGTCTGACGCAAACGCTTCAGCGCGCGGACGTTGAGCGGGTCGCCGCTTAGAAACAGGATCGATGCCGATTGAACGGAATCCGTTAGTTCATCCGGCAAAGAAGCGACCGAAGCCGACGTGGTAATCACCACGTCGGCTTTGGCTATTTCATCCACAATTGAGATTGCATCATCCGACGAAAGCAAGGCGCGCAATCCAGCGCGCATCGCCGGAGACGGAACATCGATCAGAACGCAGATCACATTATTTTCTTTCTGCAACCGTCACCTTGACCGTTTCAGGCCGGCCGCCGCGGGACACTTCGACGGCAATTGCCTTGCCGACTGTGTCAGTGTTGAGCGCCGCAAAAAGATCATCGGGCTCGCCCACTGGCTGACCGTTGATTGCCACGAGGATATCCCCGACCAGCAACCCGCCTTGTTCTGCGGGACCTTTTTCTTCGAGCCACAAGACCAGCAAGCCATGTCCCTGTTCACGCTTGAGTGCTTTGCGCGCCGCATCCGGAATGTCAACCGGCTGCGTGCGGACACCCAGATAGCCGCGCTTGACTGAGCCATGTTTGGCAAGCGCATCGGCAATGCGCCACGCAAATTTAACCGGAATGGTCAGGGCTGATCCGTGCGTCAGGCCGGATGTATTTAATCCAAGCACCTCACCCTCCGTGTTGATGAGTGGCCCACCGGAAAATCCGGGATAAGATGTGGTTTCAGTCTGGATGTATTCATCCAGCAGACCGCCGCGCCCGGTGCGGGCTGGGCCGCCGATGGCGATGATAATTCCCCACGAGGCTTGAATGCCATTGTTGTCGGGGCGTCCAAGCGCCAACACAAGTTGTCCCACCTTCGCCGCGGCCTCGGGGACTTTGGCGGGTGTTAAAACTTTTTCAACGAGACGCAGTAGTGCGAGATCGGAACCGGGATCGCGTCCGGCCAGTGTGGCGGAAACCGTTTTTCCATCGGCGGCGGCGACACGCAAGTCTTCATCGCGCGTGACCACATGGTCAGCCGTCAGAACCAGATCGGTTGCGTAAGCGATTCCGCTGGCGGGATAGCGCTTGCGCGCATCCACCAAAACGGTGCCTGCTCCACCCTTTTGGACAGCTTCGGCAAGTCCATTTGAAAAATCAGTAAGTGTGCTCATTGCAACTCCTTTTGCATCATATCATGGCTTGAATTACAACTGGAGTGTAGCGCGCTTGCCGTTAACGCACATCAGATGGAAGAACAGGAAATGACCTGCTCGTTCGGGGAGGTTACTATACTGATACAATCAATGCATGGATCTACCCGCCGATTTACTTGAAAAAATTAAGGGCACACACAGAAAGCATAAAACTTTACTTATTGGAATTGATGGAGTAGGCGGAGCCGGTAAAACTACACTTTCAGAATCTTTAAAAGAAAACCTGGCCGACGTATCAATTGTGCAATTGGATGACTTCTATTCTCCTGAACTAAATAGGGCTGATAGAGATCGTGTTTTAGAACAGGTATTTTTGCCTTTGGAAAACGCTGCCGATGCAAAATATCAAATATTTGATTGGCGATCAAACACTTTGACAGATTGGTTTACGATCAAGCCTGGTGGAATAGTAATTATCGAAGGGGTATCAGCCTTGCATTCAGACTTTGCAGAAAAATATGATTTTAGAATTTGGATAAATTACCCTGCTGAACTAGGTTTTAAGCGGGGAGTCGAAAGAGATAAAGCGAGAGACGGCGCGGACAACACTGACAAATGGCGAAACATCTGGATGCCTCAAGAGAAAAAATATGTTGAATCACAGAAACCACAATTACGCGCAGACTATATAATTAATAAAGCGGCATTTTAGCGCATCCAGTGGGGCTCGGACCTACAACTTGTTATTTTGTGGTCAGTTGCCTGAATGAACCGACCCAGAGTTTTCCAAGCCTATTATTTCGCCGACTTGCACCTTGCTAAATTTCTGGACGATGGTTGCGAACAACATTACGATGCTGGCCCAATCATCGGATAACATGAAAGGATCGAAGGCGATGAACAAACGCGATACCGTACTAAACCTGATCAACAACACCAAGAAGCCAGACTATGTTTCGGCTGCCTTCTTCCTGCATTTCGATCCCTCCTATCATCAAGGCCAGAGCGCAATTGATAAGCATCTCGAATTCTTCCGCGCCACCGGCATGGATTTTGTCAAAATTCAATACGAACAAACCCTGCCGCCCCTGCCGCCTATCCGGAGGCCGGAAGATTGGGCTCAGGCTCCCCGTTATTCTGAAACCTTCTTCGAACCCACCATTCACGTAGTCGAAGGGCTGGTCAAGGCGGCCAAGGCCGAAGCCCTTGTGATCCTGACTGTTTATTCGCCTTTCATGTGGGCAGGGCATCTGGCTATAGCGGCTGACCTGGCCGCGCATCTCAGAGAAAATCCTGATGCCGTGAAAAAGGGACTGGAGATCCTGACTGAGAACGTCCTGACACTTGTGCGCGCCTGCAAGCGCGCCGGTGTGGATGGTTTTTATGTTTCGTCCCAGGGCGGTGAAGCTTTTCGTTTTAAAGGCACCGATATTTTTCAAAAGTACATCAAGCCCACCGATCTGGCCGTGTGGACCGAGATCCAGGATCGTCCGTTCAACATCCTGCATGTCTGTGACTACAACGGCGGGTATGACGATCTAACACCTTTCCTGGATTATCCCGGCCACGTGGTGAATTGCAGTCTGAAGGTAGGCGAACAAAGCTTGAGTTCAAAACAAGCCTCGCAGCTGTTCGGACGGCCTTTCATGGGCGGGCTGGAACGCAAAGGCACGCTTGCTACGGGCAGTCTGGAAGCAATCCGCCGGGCTGCAACAGATGTACTGGCCGATGCGCCTGATCACTTTATTCTGGCGGCAGATTGCACAATACCGAGCGATACATCCTGGGATCATTTGAAGGCCGCTATTGACACGGCTCATAACTACCGAAAATAACTGTACGGTTATTTTCGGATAAAGTCGATTAAGAATTTTTTAAATTCTATTTTGAATTCAATAACTTGAACGAACCGACCCAGGGTTTTCCCAGCCTGTGATTTTCGCTGACTTGCACCTTGCTGAACTTCTGGGCGATGGTTGCAGACAACATGGCGACGCTGGCCCAATCATCGGCCAACACTGCCGTCCGCATCTTCTGTGCTGTGGAAGCGGCCCAGGCCCATTCCATGCGGAATTTATCGGCCTTCACCCAATAATCGCGCTTCTCCCACGCTGCCACACTAACCTCAATACCATCTGAAATTGTTTGCAGAGCGACTGAAATAAAAGCCGCCAGGTCACGCGCGGTTGCGCCGGTATCGGTCTGCCGCGCTAATTCGCGCACAGCCAGCACAATAGCTTTGGTCAATTGAGTTCGTTGTTTTCCTGCACTATCTGGGTTGATGACTCGGCTCATAGGTTCCGTTTTTGTGTATCAAGGATTAAGAACGCCGCATTATACCGCATCCATTGCCTTGAATGTCTGTTTGGAATATCGCTTTCGCTTCATTGCCAATTTTGAAACAAACACAAGATGCCTGCATATGCAGGCAAGCGATTATAATGATCGGAATATCACGTGGATTTCGGAGGAGAATATGAACGACGTCAAACCCAGCGGCCGCCAAATTCGCCTGACGAGCCTGGCGGCCTGTGCGGGTTGAGCGTCGAAGCTCAACGCGGAAACGCTGGCGCAGGTTCTGCGCCCCGTGCAGGACATTTTTCATTCGTCCGATTATCCTGATCTGTTGGTCGGACTCGAGGGCCCGGACGATGCGGCAGTCTGGCGGCTGGATGATTCGCGCGCCATCGTGGTTACCACCGATTTCTTCACTCCGGTCGTTGACGATGCTTATGATTATGGCGCGATTGCCGCGGCGAATAGTCTCTCGGATATTTATGCAATGGGCGGGACTCCCTTCCTGGCCTTGAACATTGCAGCTCTTCCCCCGGACCTGCCAACGGCTCTGTCATCTGAAATCCTGCGCGGCGGCGCGCAGAAAGCGCGCGAAGCTGGCGTTGTCATCGCGGGCGGACACACCATCCAAGACAAAGAGCCAAAATACGGCCTGGTCGTGATCGGATTCGTTGACCCGCAGAAGATGTTGAGCAAGAGCGGACTCAAAGTCGGCGATGCGTTGGTATTGACCAAGCCGCTCGGCTTCGGTGTCACGACCACAGCTTTGAAGCAGGATAAGGCCGACGAAAAAGATGTCAAGGAAGTTATCGGTTGGATGACGCGGCTCAACAAAACGGCCGGTCAACTCGCGCTGGAATTCAACCTGCGCGGCGGCACGGACGTGACCGGTTTTAGTCTGCTCGGTCACGGGATGGAAATGGCGAACGCCGCAAGCGTTATGCTTGAACTTGAATTAGGCAAGGTTCCATTCGCCAGCGGCGCACGCAAATATGCCGAGATGGGTACTTTCCCCGGCGGC
>JAJYOH010000600.1 GCA_021796315.1 Chloroflexota bacterium | reverse complement strand
CCTCGACCCTCAGCCCAAAACGATTGAGGCTTATTCCGGGGCCATCCGCCGCGTTGGTGTACGCTTTGATTATCAGATTGACGGTCTTGCCGCGTAGCAACTTGAACGAATAGGCGGCAGGGACACTCTATCTGTCCAGTACCTCGGTGGCCGAAATCCTGTATGGCATCGGCAGCTTGCCCACCGGGGAGCGAAAGCACGTCCTGACAGGGATGTTCAACAGTTTGTTGGGTCTGATCAGAGTGCCGAAAGACTATCCGCCCAGTAAATAGCCTCAATCTGCAATCTGTTCAGTTGATCGTAGTCCGTTAAGCCCAAGCGTTCCATCAGAGTATGCACCGCATCGTTCTCGCCATGCTCAATGGCCTCTGCCAAGGATAGTAGCACTCCTAGTTTTTCTTCGTAGTTGAGCAGCGCTGCCTGTAACTGATCATCAAGATTAAGCAGGCTAAGGATTTCAACCAATGGTTGGTTAAACAGGACATCCATCAAGCTAAGCATGCCCACCATAAAGGCGCGATCCTTTAATTCTGCCCAGCCAAGCGCTTTGGCCAATCCTTCCATAAAGTGACCCCGTGCAGCGGCCATATGCACGAGCGTGCCGGAGCTGGGGCTAGTACCACTTTGTTGAGCAAATACCATGATCTGAATCCATCGACCCAGCTGGATGCGACCCAGCTTTATAATCACTTCCCGCACAGTGGATATTTTGCTGAGCGAACGGAAGGCCGCTGAATTGATCAATTTTAGAAGGTTCAGAGTTATATCCGGCGCTTGCTTCAGCGCGTCATCCAGCTGATGGGTTTCTACATCTGACATTACCAGGCAAGCAGGTTGAGGAGCACCATGTTCGAAGGTTGTATGGACTTACCAGAGAGAACAGTAGGTTTTTTGAAGAAAAAGCCTTGGAACAGTACATTCGAGTGATTTCCATTTTAGGCATGGGTGTTCACGATGCGTCAAATTTTGGAGTAACGGGCGTGTCACCGTGACGGCGCAGGGAGTCCCTCCTTCGGCCCCGTCGGCGTAACGTTTCGCAAAAAATCAGACGGTCATCAGGTCGACGAATTCGCTTGAGCGGCAAGATAGATTCTCCGCCGTCCTTCATGCTTGGCTCGGTACAGCGCCTCATCGGCAAGGGTGATCGTCTGATCCTGCGTCAGGCCCGGCCTTAGCGCACTGATGCCGCCACTGAAGCTGGCATGCAGCGGATAATCACGCGTATGGAAAGGGCGCAGGTGTAGTTGTTCCTGAACACGCTGCAAGATACCCAGAGCCTCTTCTGGTGATGTGTCGGGCATCAATAAAACAAATTCTTCGCCACCATAGCGGGAGAAGGTGTCACTCCCCCGCAGGGTGTCGCGCAGGACTTGAACTACGCCGCGGAGCACCTGATCACCGAGATCGTGACCATACATATCGTTGACCCGTTTGAAGTGATCGAGGTCGATAATGGCAATGGCAAGGGGCTGCGCCAGGCGCTGCGCGCGCGCGGCCTCGCGCGCAAAAGCGGCTTCCAGGCCGCGTCGATTCAACGCACCGGTGAGTGGATCCACATGAACCAGGGCGCTAACCGCAGACATTTCCTCCTCCAGTGTGTAAATCCTGGCTTGGGCAGCCTGAAGCCGGGCTTTGGCGGAGCGTAGCGCATCTCTGGTTTCGGCAGCATGATTTTTGATGATTTTGCTGGTATCCACGACCGATGCCACGATCTGACGAATTTGTTTCCAGTCCTCCGTTGTGTTCAATGCTTCAGCAAGTTGTTCCAGTTGGAGGTGTACCTGACCACTCTGATCCGCCAGCCCATCCACGGTGGTCAGCACCAGATGGATCAAGTCGCGAATGGCTTGCCGCGCTTCGTGAACCCCGCTTTTAAGTTTGTCCTGCTGGAAGAGCACTTCCTTGACGCTGGCAATAGCTTGATCGATGCCAGCAGGGTTGCGGACATCGCGGGTGATCGCTTGAATCACATGAATCTGACCGTCAAGCCATCGTTCATCCTCAACCAAATCAGAGACGTTGTTGAGCAGCAGCGATATGAGTTGTTGCAGGCCCTCACGAATATGCAGATCGTCTTGTGCGAATTGATCGGTGACCTGCCATATTTTATGAATATGGGGAAGCAGCTGATCGGGTGTTGTTTCGGTTTGTGCCAATAAGGCGTCGACCTGCAGTAATGCTTCGTGTGCCTTGAGTGCGTCCCAAACCTTTGAACCCAGGGCATGCCGAAGGCTGGTAATCCACAGTTGACGCCAGGGCTGACAATCGCCATCGCCGTGGGGGATGAGGGAGTCGGACTGAAGCAGCCGACTGGGCATGCGCTCCCACTGCTGAATGGTGGCCGCCAGTTGGCGGGCAACCTCTTCGGCATCGCTACCTCCCAGAATCCGGTCTCTGGTCGCTATTTTTTGCAAATGCGTAAGTCCCGCCTGTGAACGTTCCCACTCATTGAGCAGGCGGCGGCACAAGTCCGGCCAGGCTATGGATGATGGTGCCGCGGGGGGCGTTTGGGCAATTTCCGAATAGAATTGGGAAAAGTGTTCCGGGGTAGGAGGCAGTTGTGCCTCCGCAATCCGACGGAGAGCTTCATGCGCAATGTCTGCAGGTTTTTTGGGCGGCACGCGTAGATATCTCT
>JAJYOH010000133.1 GCA_021796315.1 Chloroflexota bacterium | reverse complement strand
TCTACCACAATGGCGCAGGCCCATCAGCTCACCTTCTTGAGTGGTGGCAGTGGCTTCGATTGCCTCTGGCAGATCGTTGGCCACAATTAAAGAATGATAACGGGTGGCTTCGAAAGGGTTGGGAAGCCCGGCGAAAATGCCTGTGCCATTGTGGTAGATAGGGGAGGTTTTGCCATGCATCAGGCGCGGCGCGCGCACCACCTGCCCGCCAAAAACGGCGCCGATAGCCTGGTGGCCCAGGCAGACACCCAGGGTCGGAATCCGGGGGCCCAGGCGGCGGATGATCTCTTGAGAGACGCCTGCTTCGGAGGGTTCGCCAGGCCCAGGAGAGATCACAATGTGGCTGGGATGGCGGGACTCAAGCTCTTCAGGAGTCACGGCGTCGTTGCGGTAGACTTCGATCTCCCCGCCCAGCTCTCCGATCAACTGCACCAGGTTATAGGTAAACGAGTCGTAATTATCGATCACGGCGATCATAGTCTGCTCCTTCGATCAGGATGGGCGCGTCCTTTTCTCCTTCAGCCAGGGCAACGGCCTGGGCCAGGGCGCGCGCTTTGTTTAAAGTCTCCTGGTATTCTCCATCAGGATCTGAATCGGCCACAATCCCGGCGCCGGCCTGCAGGCTGATTTCCTGCCCGCGCATCACCAGGGTGCGCAGGGTAATGCAGGTATCCATGGCGCCGCTGGTGGCAATGTAGCCGGTGGCGCCGGCATAAGGGCCCCGCGGGCTGTTCTCCAGCTCGTGGATGATTTGCATGGCGCGAATTTTGGGCGCCCCGCTGACCGTTCCAGCCGGGAAAGTGGCTTTGAGCAGGTCAAAGGCATCCAGCCCCGGCCTGAGACGTCCCACCGTTTGAGATACGATATGCATGACGTGGGAATAACGCTCAATGACCATCTGCTCAGGAACGTGAACGCTGCCATAATCGCAGACCCGGCCGAGGTCGTTACGGGCCAGGTCAACCAGCATGACGTGTTCGGCCCGTTCCTTAGGATCGGCCAGGAGCTCTTCTTCCAGCCTGGCGTCCTGGGCAGGGGTGGCGCCACGCGGGCGGGTGCCAGCGATGGGACGGAGGGTGGCGACCTGGCCTTCCAGGCGCACATGCATCTCTGGCGAGGCGCCAATCAGGTGGAGCGGGGGATCACCGGCCAGGTGGTCGAAATCGAAGAAAAACATGTAGGGCGAAGGGTTCAAGCGGCGCAAGGCCCGGTAGATACTAAAGGGATCGGCATGGGTGGGGCGGGTCAGGCGTTGAGAGAGCACCACCTGGAAGATATCCCCGGCAGCGATGTACTCTTTGGCTTGCTGCACCGCCTGCTTGAATGCCTGGCGGGTCAGGTTAGAACGGAAGGCAGTGGGAGCCGTTGAATGCCCTTCAGTTCGATCGGGCATGGGCTTGCCCAGGCACGCTTCCATTTCGCTCAGGCGAGCCCGGGCAGCCGCCGGGTCGCAAACGCCGGCTTCACCGGTGAAACCATTGGCAATGAGGAGCATTTTCCCGTAGGCGTGATCGAAGGCTACCAGGCTGTCCACCAAAAGGTAGATTGCGTCTGGCAGCTCTGGATAGGGCTGGAGCGGCACGCCCGGCTCAAAATAGTGCATCATCTCATAGCCCAGGTAACCGACCAGGCCGCCGGTGAAGCGTGGCAGCCCAGGGGGCGGTGCGGATTGATAGCGGGCGAATTCCGCCCGGATCAGGCCCATTGGGTCAAGCCCGGCTGCTTGCCTTCGTATACCGCCTGTGACCAGGTCATGAACCTCAAAGGTATGGCCTTTGAGAATGAAAGCCTGGCTGGGCCGGGCGCCGATGAAAGAATAGCGCGCCAGGTTTTCTCCGCCGGTGACGCTTTCCAGTAAAAACGAGGGCCCCTGGCCTGCCAGTTTCAAGTATACCGAGGCGGGCGTCTCGAGATCGGCTGGCAGTTCGCGAACCAGGGGGCTGGTTGCTGGGGCGTCCTGTCTTGGGTTGACGAGTGTCTGTCCAATCATAAGGTTACCTCTACCACAATAAAAATCCTCTCTCGATCCAAGGACGAGAGAGGATTCCCGTGGTACCACCCTGGTTAGGACAGGCCTGGTTAACAAAAAACCCCGCCCATGATGACGCATCACCTGTGACGGGGATACCAGCCAGCCTCACTCTTGCGGGTACTGCGGTGCAGACCCGCTAATACCCTTTACCCTGATAACGGTGGCAAATCCGGCGCAGGCTACTCGGCGATATTCCTTTCGCCCTGCAGCTCTGAGAACCATTCAACGTGGTCGTACGGACAGGACTTTCACCAGGCGCCTGTTCTCTGGGCCGCCGCTTCCACGTTTACTTTATCTCTTCACAGCTTTGTAATGATTATAACCACAATTCTTTTTTTGTCAATCATTGAAGAAAAGAGCATCACGGCTTTAATAAGAAAGGCCACTTAGGTTCCGAGGATGAGTTTGAAGGCTTTTCTCTCGACAAGTTTTCACCAAGAAACATTCTTTATGTAGCAGTTATCCAGCGTCAAATGGCAGGATCGCGTCCACAACTTGTTTTTCCATTTGAAGCCATGTGTCCACAATCTTTTCATAAAGTGGGTTATCCATGGCAGTATCTATGGTGCCTTTGGCATCTTGATACTTCACCATGCGGCGTACACCTTCTTCCCAAGTGATGGTATACCGGAAATCTAGGTCGGAGTGGGCTGCAGAATTATCAAAAATATTGTTGTATTGGAAGTTCCAATCGCTCCAGGAAGCCGCCTTCGGTACCATGCGAGCCAGCAATCTGGCCGGGATGAAGACAGGGTTAAGAGGTG
Source organism: Chloroflexota bacterium (assembly GCA_021796315.1). The sequence continues at coordinate 8,685 of JAJYOH010000133.1, read as the reverse complement.
GAGCTTGCATTACCCGCACGACAGTTTGATAATAACCTTCCCAAGTCATCCATTCTTCGCCAGTAACATGGTAGGCATGGCCGACTACTTTAGGATTTCCAACAGCATTGGCAAAGGCTCGGGCCGTATCGTCGCGGTGGCTGGAAACCCACAATGATTGTCCATTGCCAAGCACGATCACTGGCCGTCCTTGACGGATCCGCTTAAGCAGGGCCTGACCAGAGCCAATAAGTGGAAGCGGGCACCAAGTATCATTGTATGTGGCTGCCGGACGGATAACAGTGAGGGGGAACCCCTCATCGCGTCCACGCTCGAAGATCTGTTCGCAAAGTATTTTATGGTAAGCGTATTCAAAGGCAGGGTTAGCCCTTCGCTCAGCTTTTTCCCGCACAGGATAAAATAGCGCAGGCTTAGCATAGACATCCACGGTGCTGCAGAAAATGAACTGTCCCACATGGCCCATAAAGGCGCGCAAGTCACTCTCTGCTTCGGGTGGATGATAACAGATCATATCTATAACGCAATCAAAATTGCCGGCCTCTTTTATGGATGCCTCAAAACGCAAGAAATCGGTACGGTCACCGAATATGTGTTTGCAGTTGAGCGTTTTTTCTATATTCTTATCGGCATTACGATTATATATAGTAACATCCTCACCGCGCTCCACTAGATAACGCGTGATGGCTGTACTGATATTACCGCTGCCTCCGATGATTAAGACCTTCATCGAATTTCTCCTTGATCTCTACTTGATTTCTTTATCGGTGTTTTCTTCTACTCATGTTTACATTAAATCCAATCGTCTGAAGAAAAACCCGTGCGATTACAACGTGTACAATTCGATTCAACGGATGAATATGGTTCCATTCCAATCCTGGCACCATATTCATCCATTTTGGGACATATTGCCTCATTCCAGCTAGATTCGACAATTAAGGGTATCACCGGGATCACTCCTTTGAAGGTTGAGCGAATCATCTCCAGTAAATTGAACACCAATCCGGATGTATATTCAACGCAACAGTTTACCAGCCAGCCTATAGATCGTGAACTGTAATGCCTTTGACGCCTATACTGACCACCCTAATCCGATATTCCGGATAACGGACTGTCAAATAGGCATCCATTAGGCTCACGTAGCCTATTTCCAGCGCTTTAATTAGCCCTTCCCCCCTACCGGGTCGAGCACGTTCGCAATCTGTGATTGAGGCGCCAATCATCAAAGATTTACTGTTGGGTTGGATGATCATGAATCTGCTCCATATTAGATCCACAGCTTAGTTCCACAGTTCTGCTCCAAGCACTTGCTGGCTGAGAATATCCAAATCATCAAAATCTCCGGTGAAGTGGAATGTCCTGTGGACATGCGTGATGGATTCGTTAGGTTTGAGCGCTGCACCGCAACTGGAAGTCTCCAACTCATAGAATGGTCCCAATAGGATACCAGTCACTGGGTCCACGCCATCGTTGTAGCTATTTATTGTGTCACCCCCAAATGGATTTTCCTGGATTCGCCACTGGCTATTTACATAAGGCAAATCAGCAGCAGTGTTGGGTAAGTTGTAAGAAATGATTGTCAGAACCTGCCCCTCCGGATCCCAGGAGCCAAGCACATTGCGAGCGCGCTTGGGAGAAACCCCAATCTTGGTGCGCATCTGTCCATCACAGGTAAAGAGAGCATATTTTTGCTTCTTGTCCAAACGATCTGATGGGATAGCGCCGAAATATTCTGATACATCGGTTCCCAGGTCTGCAGGATCGCCAGGTACAAACGGCATAATAACCTTTCCTCTCGGTAGGGGGTTGAACATGCCTAGAATCCAGATGCATACTAATCCATTCGACCTATCCCAAATTCTAGAACCAACATTGGTTAGGCGATTAACCGATTCGAATCCTACCAACCTCAATTTGTTAGGGACCGGAATGGCTAGCGCTGCTCCGACTTCAGTCTGGTCTACTAGTTTTATTGTGCGCTCCACGCGGCAATCAAAGGTCACACTTGAATAGTTGCGGACAGCAAAATCTCTGTGTAACGAAACCTGAGTGGCAAATCTAGAATTAACCGAGAAAGCGCCAGAGCCAAAGCCTGCAGGGGTTTTAAAATCATTCAGCGTGAACAGGTCGCCAGGTTTGAACCACAGACCGTACTGGCCGGCTTCGGGGCCGATCCAAAACCGGTCTTCCCCACCGTAGTTGTTAAATTTCGGGTCTTCTTTTTCTGAAGCGATGAAATTCCGGTTAAGCCACCCAAAACTATTTCCTGTATCGCCATTGAAGGTACTAGTCATGACACGACCCTGATAGGATGGAGCAATCAGGATGGCTGCACCAGCGGTATCTGAGAGTTCGATCAAGTCCGTGTGCTTTCCAAGAAACTCTCGATCTTGCGAATAAGTTGGATATTCCATGATCATTCCTCGTGCAACAGCATATCCCAGCCCAAATACTTGGAAGTGGCTTCCGCGATCACCTGAGCGCAGTGTGTCCGTACCAGGGCCGCGTGATGTTCAAAGCCCTCATTACAGATGGTGGCAAACAGTTTTTGCATATTTGGGATCTCGCATACTGCGATCGAACCAAGCATGTTGAAGGGATCATTGGTAAACTGACCTTCTCCCACATACCCGCGTATATTCCCATTCACATCATCGGTCGAAATGCGTAGGAAGGTCATTGGGCCAGGCTCCACTTTCGCGTTGATAGCTCCAAAACAAGCCTCCTCGCCCAATACTGTCCCCAATACGCTCAAGGTGTCAATTTCAACTTTTTTCCCGACGAATTTTTCAGGGTAGTTACCACAATGTTGTGCTACACATTTGTTCAATTCATCAGCGTAATTGTTGTTCCAGTCCACTATGGCTGATGGTTCGCGAGTGGCCAGGCTGAGGGCATACATGCTGAGAACGCCGGCGATATCCACTTCACAAGCGACTGGGATCAGCGAATTGCTGAGCATGCTCATGGTGAGACACGTCGCGCACCCATAATTTTTCTGGATGGAGGTCCAGCATTGAATCGCTGCCGCATCCAAGTTGTTTTCCTGCATCCAACTTTCTATAGCCAGGAACAGGCGCAAATGCTTTTCCCATTTAGCTGCCAGATTATTGATCCCAGCTTTGACCGTCCCATAGTTTTGCAGGGCATCAAGCCTTTCCTTGGCATGCTGAGAGGAGATGTCCATATTATTCGCCATGGCGATCAGCTCTGACAGGTCAATTATCACTGTTGTTATGCCGGCTGCCTGGAGGATCTTTTCGCTGAACCGCACGGTTTGGAAAGCCGCCGGGCGGGCACCGATCGCGCCCAGGCGTGCATTACGCATGCCATTGACCACGCGGCAGATGGAGGCAAAGCGCTGGAGATCTTTTGCAAAGTTTGTGCTCTCAAGTGAAACAGTATGGGTCGCGGTCAATGAAAAGGGGATGCCGTACTGACGCAGGTTATTGCAAACGGAGATTTTCCCGCAAAACGCATCCCGGCGCTGGCGCGTGCCCAATTGATCCAGTTCGTCTGGAGTTGCCTGCACCAGCACAGGCACGTTTAATTTTGCGGTATTCAGGGCATTAATGATGCCCAGCTCATCACCAAAATTGGGCAAAGAAATGATGATACCGTCAATTTCCTTGCGGTGTTGTTCGAAAAGCGCTGCACACTTGAGGCCGTCGGAGTAGGTTTCAACCACTCCGCTTGGAGTGGCATCAACAGGAAGGATGATAGTCTTATATCCCAATTTTCCCACCACTTCGATCAACTGCTGTCTGCCGGCGGTGGCAAGTGCGGAATTGAAAACCCCGCGGGTACCGACAATCAAACCGAAAGTCAAGTTTTCTTTAATCATAAGATGCCTCCTATAGTTCCAGTTCCGGTAGGGTTCTATGGATGTAAACCAAAGACTCTTTAATCCAACGTTCTGGATCGTCCACCCCACCGATCTTTTCGCCCATTTCGATGCCGGCTGCGCAAGTTACCCCATGTTTCTTACAAGTCTCTTCAATACCCAACTCAAATAATTTATGGATGTAGATCGGATAATCCACATTACCGGTGCCAATGATACTGTTAGTATGTTCGAAGGAATCTGTCTCGCTGATGTGAGCATGTAGAATTCGGCGGCCGAATTTCTCAATTGCGATCGGACCTTCTCGGTTGATACTCATGTGGCCAATATCCACATTCGAGAAGATATTGTTGGTATTCACATCCTCCACCATTTTTACCATCGTGGCGGTATTGTTCAGGAACGAGAAATTGTGCGGTTCCAATTCCAGTTCCACTATGAGGTTATCCGGCTCGCACCAGGAACAGAATTCCTGCATCGAATTGACCGCATTCATCCAAGATTGTTCCCGTGGGATGGCGAACTCCAGCACGCCACAGCCCCACCAGACTAGCATTTCCCGGCCGCCCAATTCCTTAACGAAATCGGCGCAGCGTTTCATATATTCGATACTCTTGGCTCTGAGCGAAGCATCCGAGCTGGCCAGTTGCTGCGTGTGGGCAAGCTGGAACTGAGATAGCTTCAGCCCCAAATCGTCCATCATGTGGATGACATCTTTCTGTTGCCTGGCGTCCATCAATGTTGGGTCACCGCTGTTAATGCCTGCAAAGTCCACCAGGGAGAACCCCAATTTTCTTATGCTGGGCAGCGCTTTTTGAATTGGCACGCGTGCACATTCATACACATAGGTATTGAGGCTGAGTTTCATGTTTTATCCTTTCTTGATTTGGTCTATTACGACATCCCAACGAGTGTTTCTACCGGCTGGGGAGAGAGCTTCTGGTAAGTTTTGATTTAGGAATGTATCGTCTTTTTCCCAACCTAGAAATGCCAGATCGCCATTGGAGTTTTCATCTGCCCAAACATACTCACCTTCGAGAAATGCCGGTTGCGTTTTACGAAGTTCGATCAGCCTCTTATAAAATTGGTGGATCGAACTGGGATCCGTCTGCTGATTTGGGCATTTTTAGTGATGAAATCAAGATTCACCCACAGCCAGGTCTTGGTATATGTGCTAAAACTGGTTTGTGCGTTGCCATCTCACTGCATGGGTGTATGGGATACATCACGAGTCACCTTTTTTCTCATAGAAAACTGCATCGTGCTATCACTGGCGAGGCAGGTTGCTGCGAAGCTCGTTTTTCATTTATTCCCTTCATTTGATGAAAATCCTGGCAAGGGCATTGATTCCGAGGCATCGTCCAGCACAAGTACCCAGTCCGGTCCTGCAATGGGAGAAGTAAACGTCACAATGTCATCTGAATATTCTCCTGCCGCATGGGATTTCCCGTTACGTGGATCGTACCACCAAGCTTTCACCTTCCTTGCAAGGTGGCTCAAATCTACCCGCAGGCTTTGTTCCGCTTGAGGAAAGTAGACCATCCCGTAATTTCCATCCCATGCACGACATGCGCATGAATAGGCAGCCCGCGCAGGGTCATAATGTACTTTGTTGTCAACCGGGGGAACACGATTAACATCCGGTAGCATTGCCTGGTCGGGGATGCGGCTGAAATAAGGGCGCGAAAGCATCAGGTTCTTTAAATGGATCATCTGAGTTGCACCCGGCCGCAGAATGGCTTCCTCCCAGGTTGGCATCGGGAAATTAACTGGCTGGCGGTTCAAAGTCCAGAACTGCCAGACAGAATGATGGCCGTAGGTATGCCCGCATGCTCCGGAAAAGACCGCTCGATAAGCATGCTTGCGCACATCGTAATCGGTATAACGGCCACAATCCACCTGCCACCTGCGCAAAAAAGGATCAATTGGGTGATCCTCGTAATTTGGCTCCCCATCCAGTGTCGGTTTATGCGGCAGGCGTTGGTAATCGGAAGCAATCATCTCCCAGTTGGGTGTATCCAGTAGGACGTGGCCAGATTGGCCCATGTTCATATCCAGCCAATCGACATCATGCAACCAGGTTGATGAACTCACCCCGCCCCGTGGATGGTAAGTGAAAAACGGCCGCCTCCCCAATCCTTCCACGATCCCTTGCGCCATCGCCGCCCATAAGGTTTGATAGCCTTCCGCCGGACGGTCGCCCCCTAGGATCCACAGGAGGTTAGGGAAATCCCGAAAACGGCTCCCCAAGAATCTTCCATAAATTCGGGCATTTTCACCATTGAAGATTACCGGCCCTGTGCCCCACAAACCACCATGCACTTTATCCCCCCAGGTCGGCAGCAGTCCAATATATAATCCCTTTTCCGCAGCCAAGGAAATGATCTCATCCACAAAACGGAAGTAAAACTCGTTCGGGCGGGTCGGATCGTCCCCAAGCAGGGGAACATGACCATTCGCATTCGGAGTATGCAAGCCATCCATTTCCGCCAAGATCACAGCTTGAATGACATTAAATCCCTGCTGGCTGCGTGTCTCCAGATATTGCTGTGCCTCGGACCGGTTAAGACGATGGAACAATTCCCAGGCGGTATCTGCTAGCCAGAAAAAAGGTTGACCGCTATCGGTCATCAGAAAATGCCCACTCAGATCGGGATGAAAATGTTCTAAGATCATATTAATTCCAGTTCTATCTGTGCTTTATATCCCAGGCAGCGTTGAGGAGCCTCGTTGGTAAAACCAGGAATTGGAAAGTTCCTGGTTTTACAGCAGATCGTAAAGACTTGAGTCCCTCGATTAAGCTACCAGGGTAATTAAAAATGGCACTACCGCTGAAGAAGACACGCATTCCAGTCCAATAAACTTCCGATATCTTCTCAGAGGTCATGCTTCCATTGATGAATTGGATCTTGTCAGGTGAGTTCGATTGCTTGAGGAATTGGACTAAGCAGATAATTTTTCCGGCCACTTCTGGCAACCAGGGCTGGCCCGAAACCTCAGGGTAGTTCACTGAAACCAGAACCAGATCGAGCAGTTGGGCAACTTCACGGAGGTTATCCACAGGCCTATCCGGATTGAGTGCCGCGGTAACTGTGCAGCTAACAGTACGGATGTTTTGTAGAGTCCGGTTTTGAATGTTGGTCATAGTTGGTGCGTTATTGCCGCTATCGCGGGATAGATCTGGCGGTAGAGTTCGAATTGGCGGGCGTAGGCGACATGTCGGATAGAATCGGGATTGTAAATATCGCTCAATTGCAAGAAATGCTGCGCAACTTCGGAAGCGGATGGAAAAGCTCCTGCACCAACACCTGCGAGCAAGGCCGCACCAAACCCCGCAGCTTCAGGTATTCTTGGAGTTACAACAGGTATACCGGTAATATCCGCTTTGAGTTGTAACCATAGCTTCGATTTGGCGCCGCCACCAATAGCCCGCAACACTTCAGTTTCAACACCGCCTTGCTTGAGCAGATCCAGGTTCAAACGCAGTTCATAAGTCACTCCCTCAAGGAGAGCCTTGGCAATTTCGGTACGGGTGATCGCAAACGTCAACCCAAGAATGGCAGCTTTGGATGCGGTATCAAAGGTTGGGGTTCCGCTTCCGGAGAAATGAGGCAGTACAAGCAGCCCGCTCGGTTCAGCTGATGCATCTGCTAATATTAGGTCATAGGCATCTGCATTGATATCTGCAGACTTTTGAATTTGTGGTTCACAGAAATGGTCGCGAAACCAACGCAAGCACATTCCCCCACTATGATTTAGGGTCATAGCCAAATGCAGGCCTGGAACAACGTGTTTATAAATAGAGATATTGCCTTCAAACAAGGTCTGGTTGATGGAAAACGAAGGCAGAACCACTTCGATTACTTCAGCGGTTCCTGTCGAAACCATGGCTAGACCCGGGTGAGTCAGCCCAACTCCTAGGGCTCCACAAGCCTGGTCGTGACCACCAGTTACCACCAATGGGGGAAAGGGTAAGCCAAGCGAGGTTGCCAGGTTGGGATCCATGAAAGCCACCGCCGTCCCAGACGGCTGGATGATGGCTAGCTTGGAACGTTCCAGTTCCAGGGCTGATAGAATTTCGTCTGACCAATCCCCGAGCTGCTGATCATAAAGCTGTGTGCGTGAAGCCAAGCAGTGACTTATTATTGCCTGGCCAGTCATTTTTTGTATGAAAAAATCTTCTATTAAAAGGAAACGGTTAGCGCGGTTCCATATTTCCGGCTCATTTTGCTTGAGCCATAAAAGTTTTGACAATGTATTGATCGTGTGAATGGGCATTCCGGTGATATTGAACAAATGTTCCGCTCCCAGGTGCTCACGAAGCCAGGAATTCTGTTCATCCGTCCGGGTATCCATTCCCAGGATTGTAGGGCGCAGCGCATGGCCTTTTTCATCTACAGGCGTGACGGCTTCCCCGTGGACAGACATGGCCAAGGCGTCCACAACTTTTGTACCTGTTTGGTTAATGGCCTCCCGCAACGCATCCTGAACCAAAAGCCATACATCTTCGATGTTCTGTTCAGCCCAATTAGGATAAGGGAAATCCACCTCATACTCCCGGCTGGTTTTTGCAAGGAACACACCATTGTCATCAAATATGACTGCCTTACATCCGGTCGTTCCGATATCCAATCCAATGAGTATCATCGTTACCCTGTATATTTTCTCTCTATGAGAGGATGTTCATCAGCATTATTTCTGCCAAACCATTTCAGATCCTTACTTGAATTTAATCATTGGCCAATGCATCCACTGCCTTAAGTAATTCGGACTCATTGATGATCCCTTTGAACCACTGATCTTGTAGTTGGCGTAGACTATAAACAGTGGAGTGCTTGCTCCCC
>JAJYOH010000132.1 GCA_021796315.1 Chloroflexota bacterium | reverse complement strand
GCAGAACATGCAACGATACCGTTGACTACCTGCTTCCGTCCTGCCAGCCTTATTTTGCCGCTTCGTATTGAAACACTTTGGACACTTTTGCATTTCTCCATTTTAGCCCATACTTTACTCCACTGCTTATGTAAAATCTAGACTTGCTGGTCTCGCGGGGTTATTTCCAAATTCGACAAATATACCCTTTGGAAGCGCGAAGTGTGCTAGGGCAGGGCTAACGCGCTTTTGCAGGAGGTCTAATCAATGCTATATCTGCCTGTCTCAAGAAGGCCAGGCTGTGCTAATGACATCGTTCCCGACCCCTCAATAGCTGTGGCAGGCTTTTGATGTAAATTCCATAAGCCCTAAGGGTTTCGGCCAAATGCTGTCTCGAGAAATTGACAAGACACCAACCGATGCGCGCCCAAAACTCCAATCCAAACGAGGCAAGAAGAATAACAATGGTCGAGGCACATCCAAAGTGTTTCGAAGCATAGAGCAGCCTGCCTGCCATCCAATAGGATAACCGCGCGGCTTTTATCTGCTGCGAAGTTCCACCGCCGCGGTGAAAAGCTTGGGCTTGAGCAAAGTAATAGCTTTTCCATCCTGCCTGGTTCGCGCGATAGGCAAAATCTACATCCTCGAAATACATGAAAAAACGTTCATCGAAGCCTCCTAATTCTTCATATACCTCCCGCCTCAACAGAAAAAAGGCTCCCTGCACGTGGTCTACTTCCCTGCTTTCCTGGTGATCCCGGGCGCTCATGAAGTATGGAGGAAAGAGCACGGGCCATAAACGGTCCAGGCCGACCATCCGGTAAAGTATTGACCATGGTGTGGGAAAATGGGAAATATTGCGTTGTAGATTCCCGTTCACATCAACAAGTTGAATTCCGAGAATGCCAATATCTTTGTTGCGCGGTTGTTCCAGCCAAAGGAGGGCCTTCCCCAGACTGCCGGGAAACAACCGGATATCAGGATTTAGGAAAAGGATATACCCGGCATCCCCAACTTTCGCTCCCTGATTGCAGGCAGATCCAAATCCCCTGTTCTTTAAATTCCTGATAACAGTCAGGTTGAACGGGAGATCGCTCAACTTTTCCGCAGAACCGTCGGACGATGCGTTATCAACAACGGTACAGCTTGACAGTTGAAAAATCGGATCAGAATTCGATGCTTGAATGGAATGTAGGCAATCGTATAGTTGATTCCCCGCATTCCAATTTACAACGACGATATCGAGATTGACCATAAAATCTGTTTGTGGCTAAAGCAATTTTGCGCCAAAACACCGGGCATATCGCGCTGGCCAACCAACTCGTATTTGCTGTCAGAGATTTATTTCCCTTGGCCCTATCCCCCCAGTGCTTCGATATATTTATCTATTACATCGCCCGAAAGCCCATCCATTCGGACTTTCCCCTTATCCAGCCAGATGGCACGTTTGCAGATATCGCGCACGGCATGATCATTATGCGAGACAAAAATGATCGTCGCGCCACTTCCAAGCAACTCCTTCATCTTTGCCATGGACTTATGCTGGAAGCTGGAATCTCCAACAGCAAGCACTTCATCCAACAACAGGATTTCAGGTGTCAGGTGAACAGCAACAGAGAAAGCGAGGCGCACGAACATGCCGCTGGAATAATACTTTACGGGTGTGTCAATGAATTGCTCGATCTCCGAGAAAGCCACAATCTCATCGAACTTTCTTCTGATTTCAGAGGGCCTCATTCCCAAAAAACTGCCGTTGAGATAAACATTATCGCGGCCTGAAAGCTCGGTGTTGAAACCGGTCCCCACTTCTAGCAGGGAATTAACATGCTCATAAAGTGTGATTTTACCCCTCGATGGACGCGTGATGCGGGATAGTATCTTAAGCAGTGTGCTCTTTCCAGCCCCATTACGCCCGATCAGGCCAACCGATTCGCCGTGTTCCACTTCGAACGAGACATCTCTCAGGGCGAAAAAAGGCTCGGACCTTTTTATATGAGTGTACTTGTTTGAACGTCGCATCAGCCAATTAAAAGGAGCATTGAGCACCGCCTTGAACGAACTCTGTGGCCCCTCCAGCGTGTGACGGATCTGGTACTCCTTCCAGACTTCCTCTCCCTTGATCGCTAACCGGCCCATGTTACATCACATCCGCGATCTTGTTTTCCATGGAACGAAAAGTAATTGCGCCGCTAAACCAAATGATAACTGCAACAGCCAGTGAGATGAGCAGGTAGTTAATCTGCGGCAAACCGCCCGCGTCTCCCAAAAATACCCAGCGGTATGCCTCCACCAGGCTGGTCAACGGATTAAGGTAAAAGAATATCTGGTATTTTTTCGGTGCGATGGAAATGGGATACATGATGGGCGTAACGTACATCCAGATCATGATGATGAAGTTCAATAGATTCTTCATATCCCTGAAAACCACCATTAGCGCGCCGAAGAGCAGGCCCACTCCCGATGAAAAGATGGCAGTCAGCACCAAGAGTATCGGTAACAAGAGATAACGAAGCGTAATGGGATAACCGCCATTAATGAGCAGAAAGACCAGCAGGACAAGAAAAGAGACAACGAAATCCACCAGCGCGCCCGCGACCGTGGAAAGTGGCAACGCCAGTCGCGGGAAATAGGATTTGATGATCACACCGATATTTCCTACAAGGCTCATCGCGCTGTTATTGACCACCTGGGTAAAGAACTGCCAGACTACAAAGCCCGACAAATAGAAAAGGGTATAGGGAATACCATTCGTGGGAATTTGGACCAGAAGTCCAAACAGCACATAAAAGATCAACATCTGGATCAACGGCTGAATAATGATCCACAAAAAACCGGCGACGGTTTGTTGAAAACGCAACATGATGTCGCGGCGCACAAGGAAAAACAGCAGTCCTTTATATTCCCAAAGCTCGCGGAAATTTGGCAGCTCCAGAGAAGAGGGAGGCGTGATAACGATAGGGGAGAAACCATTCCCTTTTTTGAGAATTTCCATATCTGACCTTATACACCGGAAGATGGAATATACAGCCGTAGGATATTGCCATAAAGCCACCCATGCGTCAAGGGACAATCAGTAGGGACAATCAGTAGAATGTCACCCAAGAACAAAGCATCCAATCCGGGCAGAGGGTTATAATCATAGATGTCCCTCCGGGGAAAGAATGATGCGACCTGTCACTCCTTCACAGTCAAGCACACGATTTACCGAGGCGCCGATTCCCTTCATGCTAAGGATATGGAAAAGGCGACATGTGCTCATCTCAATCCTTCTTCTCGGCTTACTGGAAGCAATAATCCTTGTTGCCGTTATTCCTCCCTGGTGGCATTATGACGAGCCAGGACATTTCGAGTATGCCTGGCTGGCAGCCAATCTTCCCACCTGGCCCAAAGTGGGACAATACAATCAGGAGATGCGCCGGGAAGTGGGAAACTCTCTGATGAAATACGGGTGGTACCAAATCCGCAACTTTCACCCCAATCTTTCCGGTTCCGAACCAATTGTGATTGGTGTTCCACAGGTAGGTGACCCTCCTGGATATTATTTTCTTGCATCCCTTCCACTCAGACTCCTGCACAGCGCAGATATCCTTGTTCAATATTATGCAGCTCGTTCTATCTCATTCTTGCTTTATCTGTTTATCATTTTGGTCGCCTGGTGCGCTCTGGGCGAGATCGTATCGGAAGGACATCCTCTTCGTTGGATGGTCCCCGCATTTCTTGCCTTGCTTCCCGCGTTCACAGACACCATGACCTCTGTAAACAATGATGTCGGCGCGGTTTTAGCGGCATCTTTTTTCTTGTGGGCAAGTCTTAGGTTGATGAAGCGAGGTTATTCAGCTGGCAGGATTATCTTTTTGGCTTTCACTCTGGCCCTATGTTATTTGAGTAAGAACACTTCCTGGTTCGCTTTTTTGCTTACCCCGTTCGTGCTAGCGTTTGCCATCAGACCCGGCAAATTCATGGCGGTGAAACTGGGATTGACCGCGCTTGTACTCCTGCTCGTACTTTTTGCGATGCTGCAATTCGGAAGCCCGCTGGCTTGGTACCAAGTCCCGGCCACGCCAACTTTACCGCGCATAAAGACAACGACATCACCTGCCAGCAACTATGCCTTTCAGATCGGCGGTCCTGGTGTAAACTCAAGCGGACAAATCATCCAATTCCTATCCCCGAATGATATTGGATCGCTTCAAGGCCAAACAGTCACTTTAGGAATCTGGGCCTGGGCCAGTCACGACACACAGATTGACTCACCGATCCTTACATTCTTGACGAGCAACAATAGCCTTGTAAGTTCGACGCCAGTTCAGCTAAGTTTAAGTAGCCAACCTGCATTCTTCCATCAAACCATTTTAGTGCCAGCAGATGCCATCAGGGCAAGAATCAATATTCAATATGCTTCCCAGAAAATCTCGGAAAACCAGATATTTTTCAACGGTCTAGTGTTGGCTGCTGGAGAATTTAACAGAAGTACACCTCAATTCGCGGACCAGAACGGAACAAGCGGCAAATGGGATAATCGTCCCTTCCAAAACTTGATTCAGAATGGTTCAGCGGTTCAACCTGGTGTCAGATTTCGTTCCTGGATGGATCGACTCACTACCAGATATTTGTCAATTCGCGGATTCAATCCTCCCTTTATCCTGGCTACTCTTCAGGATTGGAAAGGAACTGGCTGGTATTACCAAGAATCCCTGGTTACGATGTTCAGAACATTTTGGGCCAGTGTGGCGGGAGACAAAGTTCCTATTCCATGGCCTCCTGCAAATTACTTTTTGATGTTGATAACGATTCTTGGGATTGGCGGTTCCGTCCTCGCTCTGTGGTTCAAGCGCAAGGGGCTGCGATGGGACATCATTGTTATCTTGGGAATGGCTTTTGTTGTTCCGTGGTTTATGGCAGGGACAAGAGGGGCATCAGATTATAGCTTAAGCCCTTTATATCCATGGGCACGTTATGCGTATCCGGCAATATTGCCCACTGCGCTAATGCTTTGCGTGGGATGGTTGGAATTGTTGGAACTTCTCAAAGCCCGATCGAAGTTTACAGACACGCTACGAAACGCTATCTTCCTCGGAGTGATGCTTGGGCTTTCGTTAATCGTGGCTTTCGATTCCATCCAAGCCTTTGTCCATGGCTTGCGGGGCCATTGGCCTTTGTTAACTATTTTGTTCCTCTTGGAAGCAATAGCATTGTTGATTGCCATCCAGTTAGCACGCCAGTCGCAAAAGAGCTAGGATGTCGGTAGAGACTGCATTTCAGCTTTCTTAAATTCCAAGAGACAATTCAGTGCAAACAAAACTCCAGGGATAAAGATGATAGCTTGCGGAACAAGGAATAACCGCGTTTCGCCGACAACGCTAAGGACGAAATGGATCGCGAACCAGGCAGGACACATAATCAAAAAGAAGTATTGCCATAAGCGCGGCCATTGGAAGATAAATAACAATCCAACGATGGGAATGAGTCCTAATGTGTAATAAAGTTGATCCCAGGTAAACTCACGTGTCACATTGTAAGTCAGCATTTGATACCCCGGTGTTTGTTGATAAGGGATATAAAGCGGACGGTTGGGATAGATAAAATGTAATCCTAAAAATACAACTGCAAAGACGCCAAAGGACAATATAAATGGTAAAAATTTCTTCCAGAGAGGCAAAGGTTCATTGATTAAAGCCGCGAGCAACAAAAAAGGAATCAAGCCGCTGGTCTCGCGATTGAGGGCGGCAAAGAACGTCACGAGGACAACCCAATAATATTTTCGGTTCAAGATCAGAATCATCGCAAGAAGATAAAAAATCAAATCGAAATATGTGTTGAACGAAAGGTCATTGTCATAGAACGCATTCTTCATACTGCTGGCGAGCAAAAGAAAGCCAACAAAAGCAATCCATTTTGAGTTGGAAATTTTTTGATATAAGGCAAAGGCCAAAAGAAAGATTGCGATGTTTTGCAGTACTCGCAGAGAAATAAAACCAAAGCTGATCGAATCTTGAATTTTCAAAAAATGGAGGAAACGAACGAATCCTTCCGCTACATATTCCGATAAAACGCGATATTGCCAAGGATTGAAAGACCGACCCTGTATAATTGCATTATGTCTGATTAGCTGTGTGCCATGGATGTAATTTTCTGCGCCGCCGTTGAGACTGTCCAATTGAAGCTTGACGGTGACAGCAGCAAGAATGATTGAAAGCAGAATAATCAAAACGCGGGAACTTGATGCCTTTTCAACCCATTGAGCAAATTTGATTCTTCCATCAAACAAAACTGCAAGCAAAAGCAAGAACCATGTAATCAGAATATAAATGGATACAAATAATAACGTGCTGACTCCCAATGGCGTTGTAAATTTTTTATTCAAAACAATTTGCTTCGGTGCATCGGGTGATAACTCGAAAACGCTTCGAGATTGATCCCAGTAAATCGTGACAGTTCCGGTCGCGGCCGGGGCTTGAAGCGTCAGCAGCATGGAATCAGTTGCCGCGCCAACCCAATGAAGCGAGGCGCCCATTCCCGGGTCCAGCATGAACGTATCACCCGTTGACTTCCATGTTCCGACCACACGGAAAGATCGTGCGTCCAAAACGTCTTTACCCATCTGCAATCGAACATCAGACCTTGAAAAATTCAACGGACGCGAATTCGCGCTGACATCATATTGCACAGCTACGTCCGTCCACTGTCGCAAAAGCGGATGGATGGGATATGCGGGCGGTGTATAAAACAATGGCAAAAACAACAGCGGCAGAAGAAAACAAAGACTGATAACTCGTTTGCTAAACGTTATCAGTCTTGCTTTCAAGTAATGAGCGAGAAAATAATTTGCGATTGCCAAAACAATGAACAGCACGAATGCAAGCGCAAGCCTGCTCAGGCTGATGACGAATGTTTGAAGGAACAAAACAAAAGCGATATATGCAAAACTAAATCCCGCGAGAAGGCTCGAGACAACGGCAACTCGAAAGATGTTGTCTTTGTTTTGCATCAACCTTTGTCTTCCTCGTTCTCCAAAATCATCACGCGATACGCCTCGGCATATTTGATTCCTTTTTGCTTGCCCGCGTCTTCAGCCCATTCGTACATCCACTTATCCACTTCGTGCGTGTCGAGCTGGCTGACGTGTTTCTTTAACGCTTCGATTTTTGTTTCGATGGTTTCGCTGATGTCAACCCACGTATCGGCTTTTTCATTTTCGTGGATGTATAACCGTTTGACGTTGTGCGGTTCGTACCCCGCCGCTAACAGGTCGGTGAAGATGAGCCGCGTCCCCGCTGACGGAAAAACCGCGTACGTTGCGGCTTCCGCAGCAGCGCGATGATCAGGATGATTGATGTAATCGCTGCCGTAAAACCATCCTTCGGGATTGCCGGTCAAAACAACATCCGGTTTGTATTGACGGATGAGTTTTGTCAACTCTTTGCGAAGACCAATGGTTGGGACTAATTCGCCGTCGGGATAATGCAAGAAGACCGTTTCTTTCACGCCCAAAACTTTATTCGCAGCGCGTTGTTCGCCTTCACGCAACTCAGCCAAAACCGGCTTATAAGAACCATCTCTTGTTGGGTCGTTCGAACCCGAGTCGCCGCTGGTGATGACCACCGATACAATTTCGCATCCAGCCTTCGACCATTTAGCAAGTGTCCCGCCGACCGAAAATTCCTGATCGTCCGGGTGTGCTTGGATGGACATCGCGCGCTGTGGAAGATATTCTTTTTCCTCTGACATGATTCTCTCTCCTATAAAATGATGCCGTTGATTTTACCCCACGAAACAACGGCTAACAAAATTAGCTTGCCTTTCCACTTTATGGATTCGCGACGACAATTGTTGCTGAAAAATTCCCATCCTTCAAAACACATTGACCTTCGGTAACGGCTTCAAACATGATCGGATAATTATTTGGCCCGCGGAAGGAACCGTTGGAAACATAACCGATGACGCCACCTGGTATGCAGGTTAGATTCTTGATAGGATATTTTGTATCATCGAGAAATATAGAGAAACGATCTGTGACGTGGTATGTGAACGTTTTTTCATTATCACTCAATTTGATCTGCGCATCGTTTTGCATTTGCGCGGCTTGAGTAGCAGCAATATCAGGCGTCGGCGATGGAACAAGCGCCAACGACGTCGTAGTTGGTTGAACGTACTTGACAGCTTGGCAGGCAGATGCTAGGGACAGAAACAGTAATGCAAAGGCGATAAAGTGTTTTTGTGTTTTCATAGAGGGTATGAGATGCTTTTCCTAAAAGTTGTTCCAGATTCGAGCCTTGAACGCCAAAAAACAATGTTCGATTTTACTATTTTCCCTTTAGAGTAAAATAATGGAAATCTCACTTGGAGAATATTCATGCCCATCACCCTCGACGGTTCATCCCTCACAGTTGAAAAATTAGTTGCAATTGCACGCAATAATGAAAAAGTTGAACTAGCTCCTGCCGCGCTGGAGCGGATCAAAGTCTGCCGCGCGATGCTGGAGGAAAAACTTGCAGCAAAAGAAATCATGTATGGCACGAACACTGGCATCGGGGAATTTTCGGAAAAAGTTCTCAATGATGAGCAAGTCAAAGAATTTCAGAAGTATTTGATTTATAACCATGCGGCTGGCATTGGCGAGCCATTGCCGATTGAAAATGTCCGTGCTGCACTGGCGGGACGAATCAACGTCCACGCGCACGGCAATTCAGGATGCAGACCCGTGATCACACAAACACTGGTGGAGATGCTGAATAAAGGCGTCACACCAGTTGTTTGTCAAAAGGGATCGGTCGGCGCGAGCGGAGACCTCGCTCCGATGGCACAGGCCGCGCTGTTGCTGATGGGCGAAGGCGAAGCATTTTTTAAAGGCGAGCGGTTACCGGGTCGAGAAGCGATGCGGCGCGCTGGAATTGAATTCCCCGGCTTGCAGGCGCGCGACGGTCTGGCTACTATCAATGGATCGAATGTCCTGACCGCGATGTCCGCGCTTCACATCTACGACATGGAAAGATTTTTGAAGCAGGCTGAAATCGCGGCGGCGATGTCCATCGAAGCACTGCTCGGCAACATGAAACCATACAGCGCCAAACTGCACGAACTGCGCGGCTTCAAGGGCGCAATCACGTCCGCAAAAAATATTTTAAAAGTGATCGAAGGCTCGGACTTGACAACAGGCAAGATGAAAACAAAAGTGCAGGACGCGTATTCGATGCGTTCGACACCGCAGGTAATCGGCGCGGCGCGTGATGCGATTGCATATGCGCACTCGCAAGTGGAAATAGAGTTGAATGGCGTGGGTGATAATCCGATTTTTATTCCCGAAGATAAATTGACGCTGACCGGCGCAAACTTTCAGGGCACACCGGTTGCACTGCCGATGGACATGGCAGGCGCGGCCATCACGATGATTTGTGTCTTAGCGGAGCGACGACTCAACCGTTTAACCAACCCGGCTCTTTCTCAGGGACTTCCAGATTTTCTCGCGCATGAACCGGGCTTTTATTCCGGCCTGATGCTTTCGCAATACACCGCTGACCATCTGGTCGTTGAGCAAAGAATTTTATCTGCGCCCGCCTCGATTCAATCCATTCCTGCCGCGGCGGACCAGGAAGATTTTGTTTCGATGGGCATGAACACTGCGTTGAAGAATGGACAGATTCTTGATAATGCTTACGGCGTTTTGGGAATCGAATTCATGGCCGCCGCGCAAGCTTTGGACTTCCGCAAATTCACGCCGGGCACAGGGACGCAAAAGGCGCGTGAAGTGATTCGCAAGCATGTGGAACATCTCGAAGTGGATCGTCCGCTTTATAGCGATCACAACAAGATGAAAGCGTTGGTAAAGTCCGGCGAGATTTTGGAAGAAATTGAAAAAGTTGTGGGTAAGTTAGGATAATTCGTGAGGCAGGGCACGTTCCCTGCCTTTTGTTTTTAAAAAACAAAACAAAGCAGCTTTATTCAAGCAACGCTTGAAAAGGGATTCTGTTTATGCTACAAATAGTATGTAGCAAACATCGCCGCTGAAACTTTAGCGGTGCTTTTTTCTCTTTGAGTGACAGGGCGGCACTTTCAACAAGATTCACCACTACTATCTCCTTAAAAGTAAAAGCGGAGCGTCAATTTCCACGCAAATTGGAACGGCTTTCCATTGTGTCGAAAGGAGGAAACAGGTTGATGAGATTCACTGTGAAAGTAGCGCTCTCGTTGAAGCAGACAAATGACTGTGTTCGTCTGCTGATAATACATTTGCGTTCATGACCTTGATCTCGGGAGGGATCAAAATGGACACGAAATATAAATCCAATAGGATTTTTGCAAGCATTCTGGGCGTCGTTGCAATCCTGGCGATTGCGTTTCCGGCGATGGGGAGTGTATCTGCTCAAGAGTCCGACCCATCGTTTACAGTGTTTCCTGAACAGGGTGTTGTTGAGGGCTGGGGTTGGCCTCTGGATGCTGTCATCCTCATGACAATTGACGACCCAGGCACAGAGGCTTCACCGGATCTTCAAACAGATGGAACCATGGTTCTGACGCCGTGGGATCCGGGCAGCGGCGCGACCTGGTTATGGATTGAATTCTCTGATGCGTACTCTACAAAACCGGGTGACATAGTAACCTTGACCGATGGTGTCACTCCAAAGACGCATATGGTACAAAACCTCTCCATAACGGAAATTAATCCAGACGAAAACACAGTGTTTGGAACAGCCGCTGATGGGCAAGTTGTCACACTATGGTCTTGGGAAGATCCAGAAGGAAGGCGAATAGAGACAGACGGCTCAGAGAATTGGGGGGTAGACTTTGACGATGTCGACAATGGCGGCTTCGACCTGGTGCCGGGGAATCATGTCCGTGCGGAAGTGCGGGTTGCTGGGAATGATACAGCAGTGGATTGGGCTGTGCCTGAACCGCCACCTGTCCCCTGGCGCGATGAATTTGATGGTTTGCTTGCCAGCGACTGGTACTGGGTCAACGAAAATCAAGATAAATGGAACCTGACTGAGAATCCGGGCTTCCTCCGCATGCTCGCTTCGCCCTACGGAACAGGCGGTGAGAATCTGCTGCTGCGTCCTGTAGCAGAAGGCGACTTCTCCATCGAGACGCGCGTACTCTTTGCACCAGATACCAATTTCCAAATTGCCGGATTGGTCATCTGGCAGGATGAGAACAATTTTCTGCAACTCGGTCGCGCATTCTGCGATATAGAAGGTCCCTGTGTCGGCAATGGGATCTATTTCGACAAAATTGCGGATGGTGTGGGTGTGGACAGCAATTTCGCCGCGCAGCTTGAGAACCCATTCGATCCAGCAGAATCCTACCTGCGCCTCGAACGCCGCGGTGAAATGGTGAGAGCTTTCTACAGCCATGAAGGTATCACCTGGACCGAAATCGGAACGCATTGGATTCCCACAGAATTTCAAGTCAATGGCGTTGGATTGACATCTGCGCAGGATCAAAGTGACTTGGGCATCCCTGCCGACTTCGACTACTTCGAGATGACCGAAGGCTGGGGCTTCCTGCCGGAAGGTTTCCATG
>JAJYOH010000599.1 GCA_021796315.1 Chloroflexota bacterium | reverse complement strand
CCGAGCGTAATCGCATGATCCGGAATGCGCCGCACCTTGTCAAACCTTTGCCAACCACGATTCCCATCTTCAAAATTTTTTCGGGCTTGCTCAACGCGCCGCTTAAATTTATGCGCCTGCTCGATAGGCCATCCGAGCGCGGCTCGTTTGTAATCAAGATCGGACTGATGGTCTATGATGCTTTCACGGGCCGCCCCAGAGCGCAACGCACGGTCCCCCCGCATAAATTCCGCAACCGCGCCAGTTCTCTTTCGTTGTGGAGCAAACTCAGCCCGCAAATCATCAACACCGCGACTTATTTCGATGGAGCGATTCTCAGCCCTGAACGTCTGGCTCTCGAATTGCTTTTGGATGCAGAAGCGGATAACACTACCGCTCGCGCTGTAAATTATATGAGCCTGACCAAATCTGACAAAGACATGGTTCTTCTCCGGGACGAATTAACGGATACCGTTTACGAGGTTAAGCCGCGCCTGTTAATTAACGCCGGCGGTCCATGGATCGATTTCACCAACCGCAATCTTGGCATTTCTACACGTCTGATCGGCGGGACAAAAGGTTCGCACCTTGTCTTGAACCACCCAGAACTTCGTGAGGCAATTGACGGCAATGAATTCTTCTTTGAAAATAAAGATGGCCGCATCGTGCTGATCTATCCGCTTTATGACCGCGTCCTGATCGGCACTTCAGACATCCCGATCGAAAATCCTGATGAAGCCAATTGCACCGAGGAAGAAGTGGACTACTTCCTCGAAATGGTGGCGCGTGTATTTCCGTCCATCAAGGTCACGCGCGGACATATTGTCTTCCGTTTCTCCGGCGTGCGGCCATTGCCGTACGCACATGCCAAAACTGCCGGACAAATTTCGCGCGATCACAGCATCGAAGTCGTCAGCGGCGATTGGACGGGGTTGAGCTTCCCGGTCTATTCGCTGGTCGGCGGCAAGTGGACATCCTTCCGCGCTTTCGCGGAACAAGTTACAGATAAGACTCTGGCTTTCCTCGGCAAGGTACGCCAGAAACACACGCGCGACTTATCCATCGGCGGCGGACGCGGATACCCGCACACTCCCGAAGATGTTAAACGAAGCATAGATGGAATCGCCGCCTGGACAGGAGCATCCGCAGAACGCGTGCAGGTTTTGTTCGACCGATACGGCACGCGCGCCGAACAGATTGCCACATTCATCTCACGCGGGCAGGATACGCCGCTCAAGTCATTGCCTTCTTACAGCCGCCGCGAGATCGGATTCCTGGCTCAACATGAGAAGATCGTCCACCTGGATGATCTGATTTTGCGTCGCTCCATGCTGGCTATGCTGGGCCGCTTGACGCGTGATAGCGTGGACGAACTGGCTGATGCTCTGGGCGAAGCGCTCAATTGGACGAGGGAGCAGAAAAAGATCGAGGTGATGCGCACGCTGGAAATAATGGCGGACCGCCATTCGGTCCGTTTGTGAAGCGAACGCCAGGAGCGGCGTGCTTTCAAGGTGCGTCGCTTTTTTTTGTCGCATGGTAAAATCTTCGCCATGAATTGTTCAGTCGTTATCCCGGTCTATCGCGGCGAGCAGACCATTGTGGCGCTGGTCGAGCGTTTGGCAAGGGAGTTGCCCAAATTCGCGCAAAACTATGAGGTGATCCTGGTCAATGATGCCAGCCCGGATGCCAGTTGGCAGAAGATCGAAGAATTGTCGAAACGATTTCCCTGGGTGGTGGGAATTAAGTTGATGCGAAATTACGGCCAGCACAATGCGACCTTGTGCGGTGTGCGCCTTGTGCGCCATGAGATCACGATTACGATGGATGATGATCTTCAGCATCAGCCTGAAGAAATCAATATTCTGCTTGCAAAACTCAACGAAGGGTATGATGTCGTTTACGGCGCACCGCTGAAACTGCCGCAGGATTTCTGGCGTAACCTAATGACAAAATATACGAAGAATTTGCTGGCCTGGGTCATGGATGCACCGTCGGTAAAGAACGTTTCAGCGTTCAGAGTTTTTCGCACTCAATTACGGGACGCTTTTGCCAATTTCAACAGCCCCAGCTTGACGCTGGACGTTTTGCTTTCGTGGGGTACTTCACGCTTCGCATCGGTTCAGGTGGATATAAAATCATCCGTAGGACGTTCCAATTACAACTTTATTTCGCTCTTCAAATACACACTGCTCATCCTGACGGGTTACAGCACCGCGCCCCTGCGCCTGGCAAGTTGGATCGGGTTTCTCATGACCTTGTTTGGAATTGCCATCTTTATATATGTTGTGATCATATATTTCACGCAGGGAAGCCTGCCTGGTTTTCCATTTTTGGCGTCCATCATTTCCTTATTTAGCGGAGCGCAATTATTTACTCTGGGGATTTTTGGCGAGTATTTGTCTCGCATGTTCGATCGCAGTATGGACCGCCCGACCTATATTGTGCAGGAAAAAATAGGGGGCGAGGCGATGTGAACGTCGTCATTCTTCAGCCCTCTTACATTCCCTGGCGGGGCTATTTCCATCAGATCAGCAAGGCAGATCTTTTTGTCTTTTATGACGATGTTCAATATGATAAACATGGCTGGCGGAATCGCAATCAGATCAAAACCGCACAGGGCAAGCAATGGTTGACTATTCCGGTGCATAGTGCAGGTGCCACTCAGGGCGTGGCGATCA
>JAJYOH010000131.1 GCA_021796315.1 Chloroflexota bacterium | reverse complement strand
TCCAACACATCACGCCACTGACAACTTTACAAACGCGCATTCTGGAGTTACTTGGTTTATCTGCTGCCGTTTATACACGACTGGCAGAAAATTGAGGAAAGTCATTTTGTTTTCAGCGAATGGACAGCCAGAATGCTAGTTCTGAATCAATTGCGGCTTGACTGGTTCGCCAACACAATTGGGACAGGTACAGACATTGCGTTTGGGTTTGGCAACCGAAGGATGAATCCCTGTCACTTTTCGCATGGCATCCAGTACAGTGAAAATTTCGGGACGGATGACACGATAGAAAATATTCAAACCGTCGCGGCGGACTTCCACCAACCCGACATCACGCAAGACCATCAATTGCTGAGAAATATATGCCTGACGGAATTTGAAGGTCGCTTCCATATGACAAACGCATTGCTCGCCATTTCGTAGTAGGTCCAGAATGGCCAAGCGGGCGGGATGCATTAGGGTTTTGTAGAGTTTGGCTTCCTGCTCATAGATTTTCATGTTTCACCTATATTCAATATTTTGAATAATTATAACCCCACGAAA
The DNA here is from genome assembly GCA_021796315.1 of Chloroflexota bacterium. Next base: position 11,015 of record JAJYOH010000131.1, on the reverse strand, counting down.
GCAGTTGTCAAGCACGAGCCTCAGTACGAATTCGAAGTGTTTCTTATGTGCGTTGATCGAAGACTGTTACGAATGGGGAATCAATTTAATTCGCGACGATTGTCATTTTTCTTCGCGACAGGTATCCCGCTTGTGTAGGGCTTTCCCCTACACCATTGATGCAAAGTATCAAACTTTTCCCGCTATAAGACTTTTGCCAATGGGTGGAAAATAATGCTGGCATTATCGGACACCTGTCCGAATCAATTTCCATGAAGGAGAAGCACAATGACAAACGAAGCATCGTTGCTGGATAAATATGCTTCCGAGGTGTTCGTCGGGTTGGTTACTCCTGTGCTGGATGGCGTACAGATCTCCGCCGCCCCAGCCAGCGACCTGACGAAAGAGGACGCCCTGGTCCGCATGACAGCGGAATTAAAGCGCGCCCTGGAAAAGCCCGCCTCGGAGCGGCATTGGGTGATGGTGATCGACCTGCGTAAATGCGTAGGCTGCACTGCTTGTACCGTCGCCTGTATTGCTGAAAACAAACTGCCACCGGGCGTAGTCTATCGCCCCGTGACCATCGAAGAGGTCGGCACGTATCCCAACGTGAGCATGAAATTCCTGCCGCGCCCCTGTATGCAATGCGATGAGCCGCCCTGCACTGAAGTTTGCCCTGTGACCGCCACCTATAAAAACGAGGAAGGCATCGTGGTGATAGATTATGACCAGTGCATTGGCTGCCGTTCCTGCATCAGCGCCTGCCCTTACGGCGCGCGCACCTTCGACTTCGGTCAGACTTACACTCAATCCACGCCCGATGGTTTCGACTTCATCCTCGGCCAATCCAACGCGGATGATTATGAGCGCCTTGCCAATGTGGAATATGGCGACAACCGCGCGCGTGTGGGACGCAACTCTCCGGTGGGTAATGCTCGCAAGTGCCACTTCTGCCTGCACCGCATCAAGGATGGGATGTTGCCCGCCTGCACTAGCACATGCATTGGCCGCGCCACCTATTTTGGCGACGCCAACGACCCAACCTCGTTGGTGGCCGAACTCATCAACAAGCCCAACGCGATTCGGCTCAAGGAAGAACTTGGCGCCAAACCCCGCGTTTATTACATTGTGTAGGAGGCTGAGATGAACAAAAAAATTGCTTATGTCCTGGGCGCGCTGGCCCTGCTCATCGGTCTTTGGGGATTTTATGACCGCTTCGCGTTTGGCGATGAAAATGTCGCGTATGGTTCACTCGTAACCTGGGGCTTGTGGGTGGCCTTGTATTTCTTATTCGGCGGGATTGCGGTTGGATGCTTCGTCTGGGCCAGCCTCGACCTGCTCTTTGAAGTTCCCGCGCTCAAGGGAACGGGTCAGACCGCCCTGTGGGCTGCTCTGGTAAATCTGGCAGTGGGGATGATCGCGATCGGCCTCGACCTCGGACATTTTGAACGCTTTATCAAAGCCTTCACGCGCCCCAACTGGACTTCGGGCGTTGTCGACGATGTATGGGGCTACACCCTCTTTGGCATATTGGGATTGGTGGCTTTGTTCCTGTCCATCAAGCAGCCCAAAAATGCGGCGTTGAAAATCGTCATGGCCATTGGCCTAGCGGCGGCCCTGTTCGTGGCGGGCGCACCCGGCAAGTTACTGGGGGTGGATGCCTCGCGCATGTACTGGCACGCGGCCTTGTTGCCTGTGCAGTTTATTTTCTTTGCGTTGACCACAGGCACGGCCATGCTGCTGGTTATCCGCGGCTTCTTTAGCAAGCCTGCCGAAAACGAGAAACTGTTCCCTGTGCTGAACATAACCGTAGCGATTCTGCTGGTAGTGAATCTTTATTTTGTTTGGTTGTTCTACTCGCAAGCCCTGTCAGGTAATGTGCCAGACCTCGTCCAGCCGATCAATGCAGTGCTTTATGGGCAGTACAGCCTATTGTTCTGGGGCGCGCAAATCGTTCTCGGGGCGATCCTGCCTATCGTTGTCCTCACCCAGCGTCGGGTGGCGGGAAGTGGGGCTTTGGTTGGGCTGATGGGTCTGCTCGTTCTGTTCGGCAACGCTGTTGCCCGTTACCTGATCCTTGTCCCCGGTCAGCAAGTGGACTTTCTCCCCAACCTTTCGAACGCATTTCAAGGGCGCGGCCTGACTTTGGCTTATTCGCCCAGCGCAACCGAATGGGCGGTGGCTTCGGGCTTGCTGGGCGTGATTATCCTGGGTTTGTTGTTGGGCGCGGATGTCTTCCTGCCGCTCGTTACGAAATCTCAAAAGGAGGCCTAACATGACTGAGCCTACTTCCAAAAAACAAGAACTTTCCCGCCGTGACTTCCTCAAACTTTCCGGTGTGACTGGCGCGACGGTAGCTTTGCTGGGCAACATGCGCGATGTGTTCGCCAGGACGCAAAAGACTTTGGCCGCCGCTGGGGAAGGCAGTTCCTTCCAGGCCAACCCGGAAAACATCATCTACGGTGAGTGCCTGCAATGCAACACACAATGCACCCTCAAAGGCAAAATCCAGGATGGCGTGTTGGTCAAGGTGGACGGCAATCCGTACAGCCCTAACAATATGATGAAGCCGCTGGCTTATGATACTCCCCTGACAGAAGCTGCGCTGGTGGACGGCAAAGTCTGCCCCAAGGGACAGGCAACCATCCAGACACAGTATGACCCATATCGCATTGTCAAGGTGTTGAAGCGCGCCGGCAAGCGCGGCGAAAACAAGTGGCAGGTCATTCCGTTCGAGCAGGCCATCGCTGAAATCGTCAACGGCGGCAAACTCTTTGCTGAGGTTGGCGAAGACCGCGTCGTGCCGGGCTTCAAGGACGTGCTGGCGACGAAGGATGCCAAGCTCATTTCCGCGCTGTCCGCGGATGCTTCCGCCGTTGCTGGCGGCAAGATGAAATTGGATGAGTTCAAGACCAAGCACGCCGCGGAACTCGACCTGTTGATTGATCCCGAACATCCCGATCTGGGCGTCAAGAACAACCAGTTTGTATTCCAGGCCGGGCGCATCGAACCGGGGCGCAACAACTTTGCCCAACGCTTCACGCTCAATTCCTTCGGCTCAAAGAACTGGTACGATCACACCACCATCTGCGAACAGTCACACCACATCGCTTACACCTACGCCACCGCGCAATATACGGGCGGCAAATGGGTGACCGGGCCCAATCACATGAAGCCCGACACCATCAATTCCGAGTTCGTGATCTTCTGGGGTACCAGTCCCTTTGAGGCCAACTTTGGCCCGACTATCATGAGCGAAGCCGTGACCAAAGCCGTGATCGACCATAACCTCAAGTTCGCCGTTGTGGATCCGCGCATGTCGAAGACCGCCGCCAAAGGCTGGTGGGTTCCCGTTCAACAGGGCGGCGACCTGCCGCTGGCGCTGGCCATGATCCGCTGGATCTTCGAGAACGAACGCTTCGACACCCGCTTCCTGGCTTCCGCCAACAAAGGCGCCGCGCTGGCTGCGGGCGAAAAAACCTGGACGAACTCCACCTGGCTGGTCAAACTGGATGAGAAGGGTCATGCGGGAGCGTTCCTGCGCGGCAGCGAACTTCAGCTTGTCGAGAAGAAGGAAGAGACCGATGCGGACGGAAAAGTAACCGTAACCTGGGTCACACCGGAGGGCGTCGTTTTCAAACTCGATCCCTTCGTCGCGTTGACCGCTGACGTTCCCACCCTGGTTGACCCGGCGGACGATAAAACTGCGGTCACCGGCGATTTGCTGGTCACTACCTCCGTCAAAGGCATCAGCGTCAAAAGTAGTTTGCAATTGCTGCTCGAAGAGGCGTCTGCCCAGACGATGGAAGAGTGGGCGAAATTGGCTGGCGTGGATTTGGACATCATCACCCGCCTGGCTGACGAATTCACCTCGCACGGCAAGAAGGCCGCGGTTGAGTTCTATCGCGGCGCGGTCCAGCACACGAATGGCTACTACACCGCCCAGGCGCTGGTGGCGCTCAACCTGCTGGTCGGCAACGTGGACTGGAAAGGCGGATTGAGCAAAGGCGGCGGCGCGTGGAATGCCATCGGCAATGCGGATAAACCCTTCGACCTTGGCGCAGACCACCCCGGCAAGCTGGGCGCGTTTGGCATCAAAGTGACACGCGAAGGCGATACGTATCAGAAGACAACCCTCTTCACGGATTTTCCTGCAAAGCGTCCGTTCTACCCCTACACCAGCAACGTCTATCAGGAAGTCATCCCGGCCGCGTATGCCCAATACCCGTATCCGGTCAAAATCCTGTGGCTGCACATGGGCACGCCCGCTCTGGCCGCACCTGCCGGCGCCGAGCAAATCAAAATGTTACTGGATACAGAGAAGTTCCCGCTCTTCATCGCCGATGATATTGTCATTGCGGAAACCTCGATGTACGCTGATTACCTGTTCCCCGATCTGACCTACGCTGAACGCTGGGCCTTCACCGCCCCGCCGCCGCCTGAACCGATCAAGACGATCCGCGTGCGCCAGCCGATGGCTGCGCCCGTCCCGGAGATCGTCAAAGTGGACGGCGAAGAAATGCCCATTTCGATGGAAGCCATGATGATCGCCATCGGCAAGGCGCTCGAATTGCCCGGCATTGGCAAAGGCGGATTCGACAAGCACGGCGATTTCAACCGTCCCGAGGATTACTACCTGCGCGGCGTTGCCAACATCGCCTTTGGCGACAAGAAAGACGCTGAAGATGCTGTCCTGGATGCGGACGATGCCGAGCTGGACATTTTCCGCAAGGCGCGTCGACACCTGCCCAAAGCTGTTTTCGATGAACAAAAGTGGATCGCCGCTGTTGGCGAATCCCTCTGGCGCAAGGTCGTCTATGTGCTCAATCGCGGCGGGCGTTTCGACCCGGCGGATAAGAGCTATTCTGGCGCGTTCCAGGCTCATGCTTTCGGTTCCCAGATGAACATCTTTGTTGAGCCTGTCGGCACCGGCAAAGACAGCATTACCGGCAAATCCTTCAGCGGTGTGCCACATTACGAGCCGGCCCAAAACAGCACCGGCGCGCCCGTGGACAACCAGGATTACCCCTTCTCGGTCGTTACCTACAAGGAAGTTGTTGGCTGCCAAAGCCGCACCATCAGTAACTACTGGACGCAAGGCGGCATGGGCATTGTCCCAACCAACCACGTGCTCATCAATCCGCTGGATGCCATCCCGCTTGGGCTGAAGGATGGAGACATGGTCAAACTGACCTCGCGCACCAACCCGAAGGGAACATTCGACCTGGGCAATGGAAACGTGGAATCCGTTCAAGGCCAGATCAAACTGACGCAGACGGCCCGCCCTGGCTCTGTGATGGTCTCTTTCCACTTTGGTCATTGGGCGTATGGCGCGCGGGATGTTGTCATCGATGGTCAGACCGTCAAGGGCGATGCGCGTCGTAACGGCGGCATCTGCTCGAACCCGGTGCTTCTGCTTGATGAAGGCACACAGACCACCTGTCTCACAGATCCGATCGGCGGCAGCGCCAGTTTCTATGATACGAAAGTTAAGATTCAAAAAGTCTAATCCGCATTCTCTTGAAAACCCCTCCCCAGAAACTTGGGGAGGGGCAGAGAAAGATAGCAATAAAAAATAAATTGGAGGTAGTTATGTTTGATCTGGGTGTTCCCGAACTTCTTATTATCCTTGGCATTATTATCCTGCTATTCGGTGTCGGTCGCATCGGCAAGATTGCCGGCGAACTCGGTTCCGGGATCCGTGCGTTCAAGGAAGGCATAAGCGAAGATAAACACGACAGATAGTGATAGAGATCACTATCTGTATGATTGTAATTACGATATATTGAATCATCTCTCCGAAGCCTGCCCGCCTAAACTTTACAGCATGGCAACAGGCCGATCACAGCCGTGGTCCACGGATAAAGTGGAAACGCTCTATCCCCCCGCATTTGGAAAGGAGATCAGACTCATCTTCTCCGCGAGGCTGTCTCTTTTCCATGAGACAGCCTTTTGATTATGGAGCACCAAGATGGATATCCAACCCCTGCTCGAAAAATCCTCCCGGGATCACTCACATCTTTGTCCGCGTCAGATCCTCGGCGTGCGACTTGGTCTGGCAGGCATGAACGTTCTTGCCTTTGATGAACCACCCACCAAAAAGCGCTTGTTAGTCATTGTCGAAAGCGATGGTTGTTTCGCAGATGGCGTGATTGCCGCCTCCGATTGCACTGTTGGCCACCGCACCCTGCGCGTGGAGGATTACGGTAAGGTCGCGGCAACATTTGTGGATACACAAACTGAACGCGCAGTGCGTGTCGCGCCGAGATTGGATATCCGTGAACTTGCATGTTCCTGCATTCAGAGCGAACCGCGCCACTACTTCGCACAAATGCAGGCTTATCAAATCATGCCCGATGAAGAGATGTTCGTTATCACTGAAGTACAACTTGCCACTCCCATTAAAGACATCCTCTCCCGCCCCGGTGTTCGCGTCAACTGTGACGTTTGCGGCGAGGAGATTATCAACGAACGCGAAGTCCACACTGAAGGGCTGACCCTCTGCCGCGCTTGCGCGGGCAAAGCTTATTATCACACGGTCACTTCGCTCAAACGACCTATTGAGCAGCGCATTCTGATTGATTTCTAAATCTCAGAAAGTAAAATATGCAAAAACAGCTTACTGGTAATCCCTTTATTTTCTCCATCGCCGAATTCTCCGGTGCGCTCGCCGACCTCGGCGTCATGCTCCCGCTCATTCTGGCGCTGATCGCCCTCAACGGTATGGACGCCACCGCCGTTTTTGCGGGTGTTGGCCTTGCCTACATTTTAGTTGCCATAGTCTACCGCCTGCCCATTCCTGTGCAGCCGCTCAAATCTGTCTCAGCGCTGGCGCTGGCAATGGGGCTAGCTCCAGTCATTATTGTTACTGGCGCAATCTGGAATGCGGTTGCCTTCCTCGGCATGGGGCTAGCTGGGCTGGATGGCTGGGTACAAAAAGCCTTTCCCAAACCAGTGGTGCGTGGTATTCAATTGGGATTAGCCTGGCTGTTGTTCAAATCTGCCTGGACATTGGTCATCAAGGCTCCCGAAGCTTGGCAGGGTGGATTAAACTTTTCTGGTCAAACCATTGCTTGGCTGTGGATTCTCGTGATTGGCGCGGCTGTTTTCCTGCTGGCGTTCCTATTCTGGCGGCGCGACTTTGCCGCACTGGGCGTCGTTACCTTTGGTATTGGCATTGCCACTTTCCACATCGGACTGCCATCCGTTTCGCTTCATTTCACCCTGCCCAAATTCCTTCCGCTCATCCCAAGTTGGGTACAACTCTGGCAGGGATTAATTTTCCTAGCTTTGCCGCAAATCCCGCTTAGCCTTGGGAACTCAATTTATGCCACCGCCGATGCGGCACGGCAATACTTCGGCGATAAGGCCGCGCACGTTTCTGAGCGCAAGTTGATGTTGACGATGGGAGCAACCGACGCCATGACCGCGTTGATCGGCGGCGTGCCGCTTTGTCACGGCTGCGGCGGGTTGACCTCACATTACCGCCTCGGCGCGCGAACAGGTGCCGCGCCGCTCATGTTGGGAACGATCTTCCTCTTATTGGGCTTGCTCGGCGGTTCCGCCAGTATGCAAATCTTGGGGCTGATTCCCTTCCCTGTGCTGGGAGTCCTGCTGGCGTATGTCGGTTTTCAGCACATGCTTCTAGCGCGTGACCTGAGCGGCGCACAAGCATGGCTTACTGCTCTGCTTGTCCTCGCGCTGACACTCTGGACGAGCAACCTCGCCATTGGTTTCATCAGCGCGGCTGTTTTATATCATCTTTGGAATTGGATACAGGATCATGTTCATTGATCCATTTGGGCGCGCCATTACCTATCTTCGTGTCTCGCTAACTGACCGTTGCAACTTGCGTTGTGTCTATTGCATGCCGCAGGAAGGTTTGCAATGGCAGGCGCGGGCGGAACAATTGTCAGTGGATGAAATTGTTCGGGTGGTCGAAACAGCTTCACAGGGTGGAGTGACGCGGGTGCGTCTCACAGGCGGCGAGCCGCTTGTTCATCCGCAGGTCGTTGAGATCGTGCGACGCATTGCAGCAATCCGAAATATCGAAGAAGTAAGCCTGACCACTAATGCGATGTTACTGGAACGATTGGCTCAACCTCTTGCCGATGCAGGCTTAACGCGCGTCAACATTAGTTTGGATTCTTTGGACTCTGATAAATTCAGGTGGATCACACGCGGGGGAGATTTGAACCGCGTCTGGGGGGGAATCGCGGCCGCCGAACATGCGCATCTTACGCCGCTCAAGTTGAATACCGTTATCGTGCGCGGACTCAACACTGACGAATTGCCCGCGCTCGCAAATCTGACGATGGAGAATAACTGGCATGTGCGCTTCATTGAAATCATGCCCATTGGCAACGCGCAGGATTGGAGCGAAGGTTTCCCCGCGCCGGCTGATCGCTATTTTTCAGTTCAGGAAATGCAGGCTGGGCTATCTGTATTAAACCTTCAACCTGAAACTTCTCCCATTGGCAATGGCCCTGCACGCACATTCCGCATCCCGGGCGCGCTCGGCACGGTTGGATTCATCTCGCCGCTGGGCGAACACTTCTGTCGGAATTGTAATCGTCTGCGATTGACATCCGATGGAAGATTGCGATCCTGCCTGGTCATTCCCGCTGAAGTTTCCCTGCGCGATGCGCTGAAAAGTGGAAAGGCGCTCGAAGATTTCTTTCAGCAAGCCATAGCACAAAAACCCGAACATCACGATATGCTCGTTGCTGTGCCTGCGAATTCACAGCGCAGTATGAGTCAAATAGGTGGTTGAAATGAATAAAGTTACAGCGCTTTTCTTCGCAACTTTGCGCGACCGTATGGGAATCAAATCGGTTGAATTGCAAATTCCCCTGCAAACAAATGTGATGGGTTTCCGAAATTTGTTAATTGAAAAATATCCCGTGCTTTCAGAATTAATGAATCATACCCTCGTTTCGATCAATCACGAGTATGCTTTCGATGAAGCGCTTATTCCTGACGATGCTGAGATTGCATTATTTCCACCTGTTTCTGGCGGTTAACCAACAATGGATTATCCAACTATATTCTCCATCACTGAAAATGAAATTGACTTGAATGATCTGCTCGAACAAATCACACTTTCATCCACTGGCGCAGCGGCAATCTTCACAGGCATGGTACGCGGAATCACCTCTCATGACAACCCGCAAAGTGCGGCGGACTTTCCGCATGAGACAGATTATCTTGAATATGAAGCCTACAAGCCGATGGCAGAAGCAAGGATGAAACAGATTGCCGAAGAAATCCGTCAGCGTTGGGGTTGTGTCGAGGGCATTGCCATCGTCCAGCGAATTGGAAGGCTGTCTCCGCGTACGCCCACTGTACTGATCGCCTGCACCTCCGCACATCGAGATCAGGGTGTGTTCGATGCGGCACGCTATGGCATTGATCGCTTGAAGGAAATTGTGCCTGTCTGGAAAAAAGAAGTCGGCCCGAACGGTGATGCATGGGTGGAAGGGGATTACGTTCCAAAGCCCGCTGAATAACGATTTGGTGATATTCATCACTGGACAGTTGTTGTCCGATTTGCTACATTCACAGACGAAAAGGTCTGCCATGAAGAAAATATTTTTTCTGTTGATTTGTATACTACTCGTTTCATGCGCAACGAAGCCGCAAACGAAGGTCGCGGGAAATGTGGATTTAAATAATCTCCAGCCTCTACCCACGCCGGAAGGATATGAAACGGTTCCACTGCGCGTTGCAGTCGCGGCGGTCATCTCACCCGAAGGCACGCTCGAATCATATTCCCCGTTTCTACAGTATCTTCAAACAAAACTCAATCGCCCTGTGGATCTCGTACAGCGCCGCACTTATCTGGAAATCAATGATTTGATCGAACATGGCGAGGTGGATCTGGCGTTTGTCTGCACCAGTGCTTACGTGCAGGGACACGACTCTTTCGGTATGGAATTGCTGGCCGCGCCGCAGGTACAGGGCAAAACCACCTATAACTCACTTCTGATTGTTCCAATCGGTAGTCCCGCTCAAAGCATGGCCGATCTGCATGGCAAGGTCTTTGCCTTCACCGATCCCATTTCGCTTACCGGACGTGTGTATCCGACTTCTCTGGTTCAGCAACTTGGCTCCACCCCCGAAGCGTTCTTTGCACGTACGTTTTTTACGTACAGCCACGATCAAGCCATTCGAGCAGTGGCAAGCGGGCTGGCAGATGGGGCCGCCATCGATTCGCTTGTTTTCGAGTTTGCTCTCAGCCGTGATCCGTCTCTGAAGGATAAAGTCCGCGTCATCCGAACATCGCCTGATTTCGGAATCCCGCCTGTGGTGGTTAGCCCGTTTATCCGTCCTCAAGTCAAGGATGAATTGCAATCGCTCCTGCTCAATATGGCAAACGATCCTGCTGCCCGCCAGGCATTGTCTGCCTTGGAAGTGGATCGCTTTGTTCTAATTGACGATAGTGCTTATGGCAGTGCGCGTGCCCTGGTGGGCGCAATTCCGGTTCCAACAACCCCATGATATTTCAGAAACTTGTTCAACGGTTTTGGACCATCGCAGGTGCGGTCAGCATTCGCACCAAAATTCTCGGCATCGTGCTGGGACTGGTTGTGCTTTTTGGGGGCGTTGCCATCATCCAGGCGCGCAATGCATTGACTGCCAGTATGACCGCACAACTTGAAGAACAAAGTGTTTCGATCTCGCGCGACCTTGCGGCACGTTCCACCGATCCGATTCTGCTTAATGACCTGCTACGTCTGCATGACCTTTTGGATGAAACGATTGCCAACAACCCGAATGTGCGTTATGCCTTTCTCGTTGATGCGCATGGACAGGTAATCGCGAATACCTTTCAAGGTGGATTTCCTCCCAACCTTTTGTCCCTCAACTCTGTCCAGCCGAATGAACATCATCACACCGTTTTGATCCAGACCGACGAAGGACTGATATGGGATACAGCCGTGCCTATTCTCGATGGAAAAATCGGCACGGCTCGTATCGGACTTTCAGATGCTTCCATGCGAACGGCAGTCTCCACACTGACAGTGCAGTTTTTG
>JAJYOH010000130.1 GCA_021796315.1 Chloroflexota bacterium | reverse complement strand
GAGTCGTCGGACTCCGTTTTTTATCCGCTCTCAAAGCCTGTCGAAGAGCCGGTCATCATCAATCCGCGCGGATTTCGCGCCTACGTTCGCAACGATATTTTCTTTCAAGCCATTCCGCTCGTGTTGAAAAAAATCCCGAACGCAAAATTCATCTGCGCTTCGATGGCGGGAGAATCTCAAGCTTTAGAATGGATTCAAGAATTCAACATCGCTCACACGGTTGAACTTTTGCCGCCGCTGCCACATCGCGAAATGGCAGATGTTTTTCGCCGCGCACAAATTGTCGTCTCGCCCAGCATTCACGATGGCACGCCGAATTCCCTGCTCGAAGGCATCGCCTGTGGATGTTTCCCGGTTGCCGGGGATTTGGAATCCATCCGCGAGTGGATCACGCCCGGAGAAAATGGTTTGCTTGCAAATTCAAACGACGCGCAAAGTTTGGCGAATGCAATTCTCGAAGCCATCGAAAACAAAACCCTGCGGGGAAAAGCCGCAGGGCTGAACGCTGAAATGATTCATGAACGCGCAGAATATACGCGCAACATGGAAAAGGTAAAAGTTTTTTACGAGAGGCTGATTCCAAAAATTTAACCGCCAAGGCTCGAAGGCACAAAGTCACAAATTTTCTTTTAGTGTCTTCGAGCCTTGGTGGCTTCGTGGTAAATTATTCTTGCGGCGTACGCGGGGCCTTCAACGCTTCGAGATGTTTGGTTAATTCGATCTGACGTTCCTCGCCTGCACGACGAATGTCAGCAAAGATATTTTCACCGCGTGCGCGCAATTCGCCGCGAAGTTTCCCGCCCGATTCCGGTGCGAGCAACAAAGCCACCGTCGAGCCGACCAGCCCGCCGACCAAAATCCCGATCAAAAATCCAAACATGCGGCGCATAAGATTCTCCTCTGATTACGTCATTGCGAGGAGCCGCTGGTCGAGCAGCCGTGTTCTTCGGCGTATCGAGACCAAGGCAACGAAGCAATCACCAATTCGATGAAGGAGATTGCTTCGGGCAAAGTACGCCCTCGCAACGACGCGGCATAATAATTTCTGACAAAATTATTATACTGCTTCCTGCAAAAATTTCTTTTTGATACTCGAAGAAAATTGGGTTTGATATTAGAACTTTTCCTAAAATGTCGGCGCAGTACGCCGTAGGCGAAAAAACAATTTTGTGGAATAATCCAGCCAGCCGCACGTATCTTCAAGAACGTGACGGCGAATCTTATCCGTAAAACCGAAGGCGCGATTCAGGGGACGATGCCAGCGGACTCTACCAACCTTTTGGAGGGTACCATGTCAACCATTGCACCATCGCTTTCCATTTCCACGTCACAACGTAAAAAAGTGACGACCGCCACGTTCCGCCAGAAAAAGCAGCGCGGCGAGATCATCACCATGCTGACCGCTTACGATTATCCGACCGCGCTGGCCGAAGACCAGGCCGGTGTCGATTCGATTCTCGTCGGCGATTCACTCGGCATGGTCGTGCTCGGTTATCCAAACACATTGCCGGTCACGATGGAGGACATGCTTCATCACAGCAAAGCCGTTTCGCGCGGAGCCAAGTTCGCGCTGCTGATCGGCGACATGCCATTCATGTCTTATCAGGTTTCCGTTGAAGATGCCGTGCGCAACGCCGGACGATTTTTACAGGAAGCCGGCATGGACGCGATCAAACTCGAGGGCGGACGCGAACGCCTCGACGCCATCCGCGCCATCCTCAGCGCGGGCATCCCCGTCATGGGACACATCGGCCTCACGCCGCAATCTGTCAACCAGCTCGGCGGCTTCCGCCCGCAGGGAAAAACCGCCGTTGCCGCGAAACGTCTGCTCGAAGATGCGCTGCTGCTCGAAGAAGCTGGGTGTTTCGGCCTCGTGCTCGAATCTGTCCCCGCAAAACTTGCCGAATTGATTTCCAAAAAACTTTCCATTCCAACCATCGGCATCGGCGCGGGCGCCGGCTGCGACGGGCAGGTGCTCGTCACGCACGATCTGCTCGGACTCTTTGACCGCTTCACTCCGAAGTTCGTCAAAAAATATGCAGACTTTCACGCCGAGATGCAAAAGGCGTTCGCCGATTACATCGAAGATGTCGAAACGAAAAAATTCCCAGCCGAGGAACACAGCGTCGCGATGGATGAAAAAGAATGGGAAACGTTGCTGAAGGAAATTAACTAAACGGAGTCCGACGACTCCAGTCGTCGGATTTCTGAAGTCGGAGACTTCGGACTCAGAATGACCAGTCCATCAATTCTGATCGTCGGCCCGGGCGCGATGGCGACACTGTTCGCATCGCGCCTGACCTCAGCCGGCCTGGCCGTTTCGATGCTTGGCGCCTGGCCCGAGGCTCTGACCGCTCTGCGCGAAAACGGCGCGCGCCTCATCGACGCGGACGGGCACGAACAAAATTTTTCCGTGCATGCAACGAACGATCCGCGCGAAGTACACGGCGCAAAATTTGCCATCGTGCTTGTCAAATCGTGGCAAACGGAACGCGCCGCGCAACAACTTTCGCAATGTCTCGCAGATGATGGCCTTGCCATCACGATTCAAAACGGCTTGGGCAATAAAGAAATTTTAGAAAAATATTTAAATAAAAAGATTCACCGCAGAGACACGGGGAACACTGAGAAAAAAATCTCTCGTGTCGCGCTGGGAACCACCACCACCGGCGCGACTCTGCTCGGGCCGGGACTGGTCAAAGCCGGGGGCGAGGGAAAAATTTCCATCGAGGCGCACCCCGCTTTGGGTCCGCTGGAAGAGGCGTTGAAGTCTGCCAGGTTCAACGTTGAAATTGTCAGCGACGCAAAATCCCTGGTGTGGGGGAAGCTCGTCATCAATTCCGCCATCAACCCATTAACGGCATTGCTGCAAATTCCAAACGGCGAATTGTTGAATCGTCCGACTGCGCGAGCGTTGATGCGCGCGCTCGCAGAAGAAACTGCATCCGTCGCCAGGGCGGAAAAAGTTAAACTGCCTTTTGAAAATCCCGCCGAGGCTGTTGAAGATGTGGCTCGCAAGACAGCGCCGAATCATTCGTCGATGTTGCAGGATGCGCAACGCGGCGCACCGACCGAGATCGACGCCATTTGCGGGGCAATCGCGCGAACGGGAAAGAAGCACAAAATTGCAACGCCCATCAACGATGCCTGCTGGCAATTGGTGCAGGCGCTGACTCCTTCACATCGTCACAATTAAACGCCGGGGAACAACAGGGCAGGTGACATTCTTCCCCCTTGTTCATGCAATTCATGAGTACTCCGACTTTGGCTTACATGGTAAGATTCAGGAAACTTCTTTGGAGGCGTCCATGCGAAAGTGGATGATGTTTCTGTCTATTTTAGGGATGGCTGTATTCCCTTTTTCAGTTCATGCACAGAATGAAATCAAACTGGCGGGTATTCAAGTACAACTTTGGCCCGAGTATGACCAACCCAGTATGCTGGTGATTTATGATTTTCAAGTTGCGACTTCCACCGCCCTGCCCAGCAATGTGAACATCCGCATTCCGAAGGACGCCAACCTGAGCGCGGTTGCGCAGACGGCAGCCAATGGCCTGGTCAACGCCGAATATGATGGACCCACCACGGTTGGAGACTGGCAGGTGGTCGGGGTAAAAATTTCAGAGCTGGCTACTTATCACGTTGAATTTTATGAACCGCTTGTAAAGAACGGTACCACACGTCAATATTCTTTTTTATGGCCGGGAGATTACGCCGCGGCAGACTTTAGCGTCAGCGTGCGCGAACCGACCGACATCACACAAATATCATCGAACCCTTCCATGCCCGAGAGTCAGGGCAAGGATGGCGCAACTTACCTGCAAAACGATTTCGGCGCTCTGAGCAGCGGAAAACAATTCACTTTGGATTTGACTTATACCAAAACGTCGGATACTTTGGGCGTGCCGCAACAAAACGTTCAACCCACAGTGCCGCTCAGCGCCGATACTCCCGGACGCGTGATGTTCAGCAATTACCTGCCGTACATCCTTGGCGCGTTGGGCGTGGCCTTGATCGTTGGCGGGTTGCTCTATTTCTGGCGCTCGAACCGCCGCGAGACACAGGCACGCAAGCGGCACCCGGCGCAGGCTGAGAAGGAGAGCGAAAGCGACATTTATTGTCACCAGTGCGGAGCACGCGCCCGCACCGCCGACCGCTTCTGCCGCGTTTGTGGAACAAAGCTGAGACTTGAAGAATAAAAAGACAGGACTTTATCTGGAATAGCAAAAACAAAAATATCCATCCACAGATTGCACAGATTCCGCCGATTTTTTTCTTCGATCTGTGTAATCTGCGAAATCTGTGGATAAACATCGCCAGGATAGAAAGCCAACTTGCACGGGCGCAAGCCCAAGAAAGGACGGGACCGTGCAAATAGAATCCATCGTCATCATCTACTTTTTCTACGGCCTGGCCTTCTTTAGCATGGGCCTGCTTGTGTCCATGGAAGGAGGCCGCTCATCCGACGAGCGCGTTCGCAAAGCGCTGCGTCCATTGGCGGTATTCGGCCTGATCCACTCTGCGCATGAATGGGTGGAAATGTTCATTCAGATCGGAGAAATGAACGGGCACAACCCATCGCAGCTTCTTTCCATCCTCCAGCTTTCCACACTCTCATTCTCGTTTCTTTCCCTGGCGGCCTTCGGCGGCTACCTGCTTGCCAAGGATGAGATCGCCCAGCGTATCAGTTTATTGGCGCCGTTGATCCTTGAGGCAGTCTGGGTACTGGGACTCATCAGCATCAAAGGCCATTATTTATCCGCCGATACATACACCGCAGTCCACGCCTGGACGCGCTATTCACTCGCCATCCCCGCCAGCCTGCTCGCCGCCATCGGCTTGATCGCGCAACAACGCGCCTTCCGGCGCGCAGGCCTCGTCCGCTTCGGGCAGGATGCCATGTGGGCCGCGGTGGCATTCGGTTGGTACGGTCTCATCGGTCAGCTTTTTCCAAACGGCAGCGTTTTGCCGCCATCCAATTTCCTCAATGAAAATACATTCCTGCAATTCTTTGGATTCCCCATTCAACTTTTGCGCGCCATTACCGCCAGCGCCGCAGCCTTTTTCGTTATTCGTTTTTTGCGCGCCTTCCAGGTCGAGACCGAACAAAAGATCACCACTCTGCAGACCGAAAAATTGAAAGAGTCGCAACAACGTGAAGCCATGCGCGGCGAACTATTTCGCCGCGTAGTAGCCGCGCAGGAATCTGAACGTCAGCGCATCGCGCGCGATTTGCACGACGAGACCGGGCAATCTTTGACGGCCATCGGCATGGGTTTGCGCGGACTCGAAAGCCGCCTCGCCCGCGACCCGAAGCGGGCCACCGATACCCTGCGCGAACTCCAAACACTGACGGCGGATTCCCTTAAAGAGCTTCAGCGTCTGATGGCTGACCTGCGCCCCTCACACCTCGACGACCTCGGTCTTTCGGCTGCATTGCGCTGGTACGCGGGGAAAATCGAAGAACGGTATCCGCTCAAAGTCCGCGTGGATATTCACGGCCACGAACAACCCATCGATGAAGCTGCGCGCATCGCTACATTCCGCATCATCCAGGAAGCGCTGAACAACATCGTCAAACATTCCGGCGCGCGGACCGTTGAGATCGACCTTGATTTTGAAGACCATCACATGCACGTGCGCGTGCGTGATGATGGCCGCGGCTTTGACCTCGACCATGTAAAGACAGTTCAATCATCATCGCGTCCATCGCTGGGGCTGGCCGGGATGCAGGAACGCGCCGCATTGCTGGGCGGCAGAGTCTCCGTTCAATCGCAGCCCGGTCAGGGAACGCTGGTCGAGGCGTCCATCCCTTATCATTACGAAAGCGAGAAGCAAGATGACCATACGCCTGTTACTGGTGGATGACCACGCCGTTGTCCGTTCGGGGCTGAGGATGCTGCTCGGTTCCGAAGGTGACGTTGAGATCGCGGGCGAGGCGGGCACTGCGGCGGAGGCCATTGAGGCTGCCGGTCAGGTCATGCCCGATGTGATCCTGATGGACATTGGACTGCCCGATCTCTCCGGCATCGACGCCACGCGTGAGATCAAAAAAAGATTTCCCAAAGTCGCCATCGTGGCATTGACCATCCATGAAGACCAGGAATATTTTTTCAAGATGCTGGAAGCGGGCGCGTCGGGTTACGTGCCCAAACGCGCCGCGCCGGAGGAATTATTGACCGCCATCCGCGCCGCCGCGACGGGACAGGTCTATTTGTACCCGTCGCTGGCAAAATTACTGGTGAGGGATTATCTGAGTCAGGATCATCCCACCGAAGAGAAATTAAAACTGGACGGTCTCACCGACCGCGAACGCGAAGTGCTGACCTATCTGGCCGAGGGCGCAAACAACGATGAGATCGCCGCGTCGCTGGTCATCAGCCCGAAGACGGTGGAACGCCACCGCGAGAACATCATGCACAAATTGAATCTTCATTCGCGCGTTGAGTTGGTGAGATACGCGATCAGGAAGGGAATTATCAAGGCGTAGGGCGAAGCAGACTGTTTTATAAAATGCCATACTCAACATTATTGGTAACATGGATAAAGATTTATGATTCTTAAAACGATTGATAACCCGAAGATATCCAAGCTCACGAATCAAATTAACGAAGTCCAGGTCCCGCCTCTGTGTCCAAAAACCGGGAATCCGATCACTGGAAGCGCTATCACCATCACATACATCCCTGACAAAAAATTGCTGGAGTTTTACAGCCTGAACGAATACATCGCCTCGTTCATCGGCTCGAACGAAGTCCGCGACCTTGAACTGCTGACACAGGTCATCGCCCGCGATTGCCACGAAGTTCCTGGCGTCGAGGTCACTGTGGTCGGAAAATATATTTTGAACATTGGTCAGACTGTAACGTGCGAGTGTCGAGGTTGATTGAGCAAACAAAAAGGGACGGCAGTTAACTGCCGTCCCTTTCGCTTTCAGTTGGAATTATTTCAAAAATGCAGCGCTGGCCCACGTAAATAAAAATTGCGGGACAAAACTCAGGAGCACCGTCACAACTGCGGCCGCGCCCCATGTGATGTTGAGCCACGGCTCAGAAACAACTTCCGGTTCGCCATCGCGCATGTACATCGTCACGACCACGCGCAAATAATAATATGCGGAGATGAGCGATGTCAGCACGCCGATCAATGCCAGGCCGACGAACCCGCCGGACATGACCGAGCGGAAAAGATAGAACTTGCCGACCAGCCCAAGCGTGGGCGGAAGACCGATCAGCGACAACATGAAGACGGTCATTGCGGCGGCCAAAGCGGGGTACTTTTTCCCGAGGCCTGCGTAATCGCTGATGGCAAGACCATTTGCCACCTGCCCTGAGCCTGTCGAAGGGTCGGCCTTTTCCATGGCGATGACAACACCCCACGAACCGAAGTTGGTGAATGCGTAAGCTACGAGATAAAAGAGTCCCGACGCGATTGAAACAGGCAGAACATCTTTATTCCCGAACGGAACGAAGGCCATCAAAATATAACCGGCGTGCGCAATACTCGAATAAGCCAACATGCGTTTGATGTCAGACTGGGCAATGGCAAGCAGGTTACCAACGATCATCGTCAACCCGGCGAGCACAACAAGTACCGGAGTCAAATCACCGGCGAGCGAGGGAAGCGCCGAACCAAAAACACGCAACAACGCGGCGAAGCCCGCGATCTTTGCACCGGCGGCCATGAAAGCCGTGACCGGAGTCGGCGCGCCTTGATAAACGTCCGGCGTCCACATGTGGAAGGGAACCGCCGCAACCTTGAAACCAAAACCCACCAGGATGAGAGCCGCCCCAATGGTCAGGAGCAGGTTCGAGGCGCCGGAAGAAGCGGAGGAAAGAATCGCCGCGAGGGAAGTTGTCCCCGTCGCGCCGAAGACCAGCGCGATTCCGTACACGACAAATCCGGCAGAGAAAGCGCCGAGCAGAAAATATTTAAGTCCAGCTTCTTCAGAGTCCGCTTTGGGGCGGGCGAAGGCGGCCAACACATAAAGCGGAATGGAAAGCAATTCGAGGCCGAGGAAGATGATGATGAGATCGGCGGCCTGCGCCATGAGCATCATGCCAACGACGCTGAAAAGCAGAAGCGTGTAATACTCGCCGCGTTCGAGACCCATGCGTTTGACGTAACCATACGCAAGAGCCACGCCCAACATGCCGCTGATCAAAAGAAGCGCGTTGATAAAAGTCGAGAAACCATCGAGCACGACCATGTTACTGAAACCCGTCGCCGGTTCGCGGCCGATTTGTGAAAGGGTAAAGCCAAGGGCAACTGCGAGTCCGAGGGCCGCCAGCAACGCGGTGATGCCTTTGCGATTTTTGGGGATGAAGAGATCCACGAGCAAAAGCGCACAGGCCCAGACGGTGAGAATGGTCAGCGGAAGGATGGTGGAAAAATCAAGCTGGGGCATAAGTTGCTCCGATAGTTTAAGTTACGGCATCGCCAGCGCGGAAACAAGTTTCTGAACAGTCGGAGCCATTAAGTTGAAGAAAGGCGCAGGATATAAACCGATCCAGAAGATGAAGATCAACAACGGCGCAACGGTAACAATCTCGCGCCAGTTCAGATCGCGCAGAGCATGCCCGTGCTTCTTGACTTCCTCGACGATGGAGCCTTCAGGTCCGAGGAACATTTTCTGGAACATGTAAAGGATATAAACCGCGGCCATGATAACGCCCAAGGCCGAGATGCCCGCGAACCACGGATTGCCGATGGCCTGCGAACCAAACGCGCCAAGCAAAATAGTGAACTCACCGACGAAGCCATTAAGTCCCGGCAGGCCCATGGATGAAAGCGCGACGATGAGCATAATCGTTCCAAAGATGGGCGTAACTTTCCACAACCCGCCATAGACTTTGATCTCGCGCGTGTGCGTCTGCTCGTAGATCATGCCGACGAGGAGGAACAATGCGCCCGTGCTAAGTCCGTGGTTGATCATTTGCAGGATCGCACCTTCGATGCCCTGCGCGTTGAGTGCGAACATGCCGAGCATGACGAAGCCCAAATGGCTGACCGAGGAATAAGCAACCAGTTTCTTCACATCGGATTGCGCGTACGAAACCGCCGCGCCATAAATGATGCCGATGGTGGCGAGCAACGCGATCCACGGCGCGGCCTGGATCGAGGCATGCGGGAAGAGCGGAATGTTGAAGCGCAGGAAACCATAAGTTCCCATCTTCAACAGAACGCCAGCCAGGATCACGGAACCAGCAGTCGGCGCTTCGACGTGGGCATCGGGCAGCCACGAATGCAGAGGCCACATTGGGACTTTGATGGCGAAGGCAGCCGCGAAAGCAATGAACAACCAGAACTGCACATCGGCGGGAATGTTATGTTGAGCGATCAAATCCGGCACGGAAAAAGTCCTGCCATAAATGCCGAGCCATAAAATCGCAAGCAGCATCAGGATCGAGCCAGCCATCGTGTACAGGAAAAATTTCACAGCGGCGTAGATGCGGCGAGGTCCGCCCCAGATACCGATCAGGAAATACATCGGCACGAGCGTGAATTCCCAGAAGATGTAGAACAGGAAAAGGTCCTGTGCGAGGAACACGCCCATCATGCCGACTTCGAGCAAAAGGAAGAAGAGCATGAAATCCTTGACGCGGTCTTCGACAGCCGTCCACGTGGAAAGGATGGAGATGGGTGTCAGGAAACCAGTCAACAAAACCAACAGGATGCTGAGTCCATCCACACCGAGATGATATTGAATGTTCCAACCGGCGACGGTGATCCAATCGTATTTGGACACCAGTTGCAGGTCCGGGTTGGCCTGGTTGAACATCGACAGCACCCAAAGCGACAAAACAAAGGTCAGCAATGAGGTGACCAGCGCCGTCCAGCGCAAAACATTTTTCTTGTCGCCTGGGATGAAGAGCAGAACCAACACCCCCAACAGCGGGAAGAAAGTCAGAATAGTAAGCGGTTGCAAAAGAAATTCCATGTTTATTCCTCGTTGCGGATTCTTATTTCAACAACAAATAGCCAAGGATAAAGACAACGCCCAGCAAAACGGACAGCGCATAAGAGCGCACGAATCCGTTCTGGACCTTTCGGCCGGTTTCCGATAAATTTTTCGTCGCGTTGCCCAGCCAATTTGCGAACGCGTCGATGCCGCGCTGGTCTGCATAATCATTGAGGGCGATATTGCTCAACCAGTTGTATGTGCCAGCAATGACAGTTTCGTGGAACCAGTCATGCCAGAATTTCTGGTCGATGACATCGGCCAGGAATTGCGAAGTCTTCACAAACGGATTAATAATTACCGTCCAATAACCTTCATCCACGAACCATTTATTTTCCATGCCTGTGAAGATAAAGCCGAGCGATTTCTTGAGTGGATCAACCTGGCCGGCCTTGAGCGGATTGCGTCCATAAAGAAGCCACGAAATTAAAATGGCGAGCAAAGCCAGGCCAGTGGAGATAAGCGCCACGCTCATCACGAATTCGCCGGGCTTGATAAACGTGAGGGTGTGTTCGAGCCAGGCAGTCAAAGTGTGGATGCCGGGCAGATTCAACGCGCCGCCCAAAATCGATAAAGCGGCCAGCACCATCAGCGGAACGGTTATCACCAGCGGACTTTCTTCAGCATGTGCCGCGGCTTCATGTCGAGGCTCGCCGAAGAAGACCATCCAGATCTGGCGTCCCATATAAAAAGCAGTGAAGAACGCCGCAATGGTCAACAACCAGTAAACGGCCGTGTAGCCAGTCTGAAAAGACTCAGCCAGAATCTCATCCTTCGACCAGAAACCTGCGAACGGGAAAATACCAGCCAGCGCCAGCGTGCCGATCACGTAAAGCCAGAAAGTCACCGGCATCGTTTTGCGAAGTCCGCCCATGTTACGCATGTCGCCGGGATCGAATATTTCTTCGTGATGATCGCTGGAGTCCGAAGTCTCCAGACTTCGCCGACGACGGGAGTCGTCGGACTCCTTATGTTCGTGGTGAGAAAGATGGTGATGTCCGCGCTCCATACCCAAAATCACAGAACCAGCCGAGAGGAAGAGCAGGGCTTTGAAGAAGGCATGTGTGATGAGATGGAACATGCCCGCCGTGAACGCACCCATGCCGACCGCCGCAACCATGAACCCGAGTTGCGAGATGGTCGAATAAGCCAGAACTTTTTTGATGTCGTATTGACCGACCGCGATCGTGGCCGCGAATAAAGCCGTGACCGCACCCGTCATCGCGACGATAAATTGCGCCTGTGGAACCAGCGTATAAAGCGGGGCCGAACGCGTGATGAGATAAACGCCAGCCGTGACCATGGTCGCGGCATGGATCAGCGCCGAGACCGGAGTTGGGCCAGCCATCGCGTCCGGCAGCCAGACGTAAAGCGGGATCTGCGCCGACTTACCAGCCACACCAATTAACATAAAAAGTGTGATGGCAACAATGATGGTCGGATCAGCGGAAGGAGCGGCAGCAAAAACCGCGTCGAATTGGAATGAGCCAAGTTTCCAGAACATCAGGAAGCCCGCGATCAAAAAGCCAAAGTCACCGATGCGGTTGACGATGAAAGCTTTCTTGGCGGCGTTGGAATTGGCCCACGAGGAACGACCGAGCGTGTCCATCTCGTACCAGAAACCGATCAGCAGGAAGGAACAAAGTC